>JBEEMX010000212.1:0-6005 GCA_041192465.1 Pseudomonadota bacterium
GCCCCAGCCGTTGAAGTTGAAGTTCAGCCCGCGCCGCGCCCCCGAGGCGTCCTTGACGAACACCGGCCCGGTGTCGCGCATCCACAGGTCGTCCATCGTGGACACGAGCAGCTCCACGTTCGGCCCGCAGGCACTCGCCGCCAGCGCCTGCTCGTTGCTGCGCACCAGCATCGTCACCGGCTCGAACTGCGCGATGGTGCGGGCGATGAGGCCCAGGTTCGCCCGCGCTACCGGCAGCAGCGCATTGCCCCAGATCGACGCGCTGGCACCAAACGCCATCCAGGTGCGCTTGTGCGGCTCGCCCTCGTCCGGCATCGTCCCCGGCACGGCAGGGCGCACCGCCACGGCCTGCGCCTGTGCCAACGGGGCCAGCGGGCCTTCGTCGTCCGCCGCTTCGCTGCCACCGCAGCCGAACAATCCGCCCATGGCGACTCCTGTGCCGAGAGATAACAGACGACGGCCGAACTGGCGGCGGGTCGGTGTGGTGTTGTGCATGTGGTGTTCCCCAGATGGTTGGTGTTGGTGGCGGCGGTGATTGCCGAACCGATGAATGAATCTTCACATGAATAAAATTGCACCAAAAGCGACTTTTTCAGGCTTGATCCATGAATGAATCTCATCTGTTGAACGCCCGCCTGCCCTCCTTTCGGCTGTTGTCGGGCTTCGAGGCGGCGGCACGGCTGGGCAGCTACGTGCTGGCGGCGGACGAGCTGTGCGTGTCGCCGTCGGCGGTGAGCCACCAGATCGCGCAGCTCGAAGCCCAGCTCGACCAGCCGCTGTTCCGCCGCAAGGGCCGGGGCGTCGAGCTAACCGTTGCCGGGCGGGTGCTGCATGAAAGCGTGGTGCGCTCGCTGGGCGTGATCCGCAGTGGCCTGCAGCGCATCGGCAGTTATTTCGACGAGGGATTGGTGACGGTGGTCTGCCCCGCGCCGGTCGCGCACGGCTGGCTGCAACCGCGGCTCGACGCGCTCATCGCCGCGCTGCCAGGCCTGTGCCCGGTGGTGTCGGTGGACGAGACGGCGCGTTACATCGACGAGCTGGACGTGGACATCGCCATCAGCCGCCGGCCGCTTGACCAGCCCGGCGTGCGCGAGGTGGCGCTGATGGCGGACGCACTGGTGGCAGTGGGCGTGCCGTCGCTGGTCGAGTCGATCGACGGTGGCGAGAAGGCCGAGCTGCTCTGCCTGGAAAGCGACATGACCGGCGACCTCACCGGGCAGGTGCTGCGCGAGCGGTTCGGCGGGCTGCGGCGGCGGGTGATCTACGACGATCCGCGGCTGCTGCTGGACGCCGTGCTGCGCGGGCGCGGGGTGGCGCTGGTGTCGCGGCTGCTGGCGGACGAGGCGCTGGCGCAGGGGCGCCTGGTGCGGTTGCCGGGCCATGAACCGGTGCCGGTCGGGACGCTGTGGATCTCGTGCATCGACGCCGTGCCGCGCTCGCCGCTGGTGACCGGGTTGTTCGAGGGTCTGCGGCAAGCCGCGCTGTCCACGGACGGGCCGGCCGCATTACCATGAAGCCATGAACGCCCCCGATCTCGCGCCCATCGTCGCCCTGCGCCGCGACATCCACGCCCATCCCGAACTCTGCTTCGAGGAGGTCCGCACCGCCGACGTGATCGCCGAGACGCTCGCCGGCTGGGGCATCCTGGTCCACCGGGGCCTGGGGAAAACGGGCTTGGTCGGCATCGTCAAGGGCACGGCGGGCGAATCGTCCCGCGCCATCGGCCTGCGCGCCGACATGGACGCGCTGCCGATGACCGAGCACAACACCTTCGCCCACGCCAGCCGCCACCCCGGCAAGATGCACGCCTGCGGCCACGACGGCCACGTCGCCATGCTGCTGGCCGCCGCGCAGCAGCTCGCCGCCCAGCGCGACACCTTCGCCGGCACCGTCTACCTCGTCTTCCAGCCGGCGGAAGAAGGCGGCGGCGGCGCCCGCGAGATGATCAGCGACGGGTTGTTCGAGCAGTTCCCGATGGACGCGATCTTCGGCATGCACAACTGGCCGGGACTGGCGGCGGGCGACTTCGCGATCTGCAGCGGGCCGATCATGGCGTCGAGCAACGAGTTCAGGATCACCGTCACCGGCAAGGGTTCGCACGCCGCGCTGCCGCACAACGGGATCGACCCGGTGCCGGTGGCCTGCCAGATGGTGCAGGCGTTCCAGACCATCATCACGCGCAACAAGAAGCCGCTCGACGCCGCCGTGATCTCCGTGACGATGATCCACGCGGGCGAGGCCACCAACGTCGTGCCGGACCACTGCGAGATCCAGGGCACGGTGCGGACCTTCACGCTCGACGTGCTCGACCTGATCGAGCGGCGGATGCGGGACATCGCGCAGCACACGGCCGCGGCGTTCGGTGCGACGGCGCAATTCGAGTTCCACCGCAATTACCCGCCGACGGTCAACCACCGCGCCGAAGCCGAGTTTGTCCGCGACGCGATGCGCGCCGTTGCGGGCGAGGCGCGGGTCCACGAGTTCGAGCCGACGATGGGCGCCGAGGATTTCAGCTTCTTCCTGCAGGCCCAGCCGGGCGCGTATTTCATGATCGGCAATGGCGATGGTGACCACCGGGCGCTCGGGCATGGGCTGGGGCCTTGCAACCTGCACAACCCGAATTACGACTTCAACGACGGGTTGATTCCGCAGGGGGCGGGGCTGTGGGTGGAAATGGCGCGGCGGTGGCTCTGCCGCAGCGCCTGACAATATAATCCACACCGCCCCTCCAGACTGATCCTGAATAACCCATATGGGGCTACCCATATGGAGCGTCAAAACCAGGCGACCGAGAATTCATCCAACCGCGAGACAACAGGGTTTGTCCCGGCGGTCGGAGAGATTCAGCCACTTTGACGAGGGATCAGCCATGACCACCAAGAACCGCCTGCTCACGCTCAGCCTGCTGGGGCTGCTGACGGGTCTGACCGCCTGCGGAGGCGGCGGATCGGACAGCACCGGGGACACCGCCGCCCCCTCGCCCCAGGCCCCGAGCAACACCACCACCACGACCGGCGCCAAAAAGGACTTGCCGAGCGATCCGGTCGTGCGCTTGACGCAGATCAAGGGCGACGTGCGCGCCTCGACGGTCATGATCACCACCAACGGCACGCAGGTCATTCCCAAGGATCTCACCAGCGTCACCGAATCCTCGAACGCCCGGGGCAGCGGTTTCATCATGACCGGCAACGGCCACATCGTCACCAACGCCCACGTCGCGGTCGGCCAGGGCATCTACACCGTGTCGATCGAAGGCCGCTCGCGCCCGGTCATCGCCGAGCTGACGGCCATCGCGGAATGCGAGGATCTGGCGGTGCTGAAACTGATCGATGGTGCGCCTTATCCTGCGCTGTCGTGGTCATCCCAGTCGCCGCACATCTCGATGAAAATCGGCGTGGCGGGTTTTCCCGGCGATGTCAGCTCGACCAGCGACCCGACGCCGTATACCTTCACCGAAGGCACCATCAACACCGACGTCCTGTTTGAAAACAATTACTGGTCGTCGGCCGACATTTTCTACCACAGCGCCATGGCGTATGGCGGAAACTCCGGCGGCCCGGTGGTCGAACTCGACACCGGCACGGTGGTCGGTATTCACTACGCGGGCGGCACCAACCGCCACATGGCGCTGTCCTCGACCACCTCGCGCACCATCGTGGACAAGCTGCTCGCGGGCCAGGACGTGCTGGCGATCGGGTTCAGCGGCGAGATGTTCTACCGCTACGTCAACGCCAGCAACCAGACCCTCGGCTACGGCCTGGTCAGCCAGAAGCCGCAGCAGGCCACCGGCCAGTCCCCCGTCGGCGTGTGGGTGCGCGGCGTGGCGGCGGGGGGCAAGGCCAAGCGAGCGGGGGTGCTGCCGGGCGACATCATCACGGCGGTGGCCGGCGTGCCACTCAACGGGAATGACCAGACGATGCAGACCTACTGCAACGCGATGCGCAGCAACAACCCGAACGCCGGCCGGGTCGTGGACCTGGAGATCGTGCGCCCGAAGGCCGGGGGCGTGACCTGCACGGGCGAGGTCAACGGGCGGGCGATGGGGGTGAAGGGGGCGCCTTCGACCGCCTGCCCCGAAACCGCGCTGTCGCCCAACGGCAGCTACCAGGGGCAGGCGGGCGCGGCCGATTCGAAGCTGAACCACGACCTGGTGCTGCAGATCCGCGATGGCGTGATCACCGGCAATGGCAACTGGAGCGACGCCACCGGCACGATCCAGGGCACGCTGGCCCCGAGTGGGGCGGTCGTGATGAAGGAGACCATCCGCTTCCAGGGCCAGACCTACGTGGCCGACTACACCGGGCAGTACAACCCGGCCACCCGCGTGATCACCGGGCGGATCACGTTCGGCAATCTGTCGGACAACTGGTCGGTGGGGGCGCGCTGAGGTCAGGTGGCTTCGATGCCCGCCCGCAAAGCCAGCGCCAGCACGGTCCGCCGCAGGACATCGTTGTGTCGCAGTGGCAGCCCCTGGCGTTGCCCGACCAGATCGCGGGTGCGCACCCGGTCACCAAACAGCACGACCGCCCGATCCCTGTCCCGCTGGCGCGACATCCAGACCAGGCCGTCGATCTCCGGTGATTGCCGGTGCAACGCCTGCGCCCACGCAGCGGTGGCGGGGTAGTCGATGGGAGTGCTGCCGATCAACTCGGCCTTTGGTACCCGCAGGCGGTGCAGTCCGTCGGTGCTGAGATCGACCAGTGTCAGGTCACGGGTCGGACGCAGCGTGCCGTGGCTGCGGTGCGCCGAGTCGTCCAGATCCACGAACTTGTCCCGAGCAGCGGGACACGGCAAATCACGTAGCCGGACCCTGGGCATCACGCAGTGCCGCCTCGACCACCGAATCGGGCGCCGTGTGCAGCAAGTCCACAGGCCGCGCGGAACCCGGCAGCCAACCGTTCGCCGACGTGAACCACAGCGCGAGCTTCCAGGGGGACTTGTTCGGTCCGAAGGCCGCCAGGATCGGCTGCATGACCGGCAGTGGCTTGTGGTCCTCGCCGAACTGGAACGCCGGAAAGACCTCGCGTTCCACACCCGCCGCATCCCGGTGGCGCAGCGCCAGCACGAGCCGGCGGCGCTTCCAGTTGTCGGCCAGCGCAGTGCGGCTGCTGGCCCGCGAATGGTGCAGGTCGGCCAGTTGCTCGGCGCTGAAATGGCCGAACTCGTTGAGCACCCGGGCATGGCGCTCGGCCAGGCGCTGCGCCATGCGGGTGTCCACCACGCTCGGCACCACCATCTGGGCCGTCATGAACTCCACCAGGTCGGTCAGCTTGCGCGCACGGGTCGCCTCGGCTTTTTCTTGAAGGAGTTGTCCGAGCAGCGGAAGGATCGCCTCCAGACGCTGTGACAGCTCATCGCCAACGACTTCGAGTTCATACGCATGGGTGCGGCCGGTCGAACCGCGTTCCGCCCGAGTGGGCGAGGCCCGGTACATCAGCACCCCTGGGTGGTCACTGGAACCAAACGATGCGAGGGCTTCGGGTCGGGCCATGTGGAGATCCCTGCGTTTGATGAGATTGATAACATGATCAAGCACCTGGACTTGACCATCACATGTCCGGTTAACGTCGGGATCTGTCCGCTTCCAGTCTGACAGACCGATCTCGACAGGCGACGATGGCCCTCATCCCAACGCCACCCCACTGGAGCCTGCCATGTCCCGAATCGACACCCCACGCCACCCGACCGCCCTCCTCCTGATTGACGCGCAGCAGTCCTTCCGCGCCCGCCCCTACTGGACCGAGGCTGAAGTCCCCGCTTGGCTGGCTGCGACGAACCGCCTGATCGCCGGCTGCACGGCGCGTGGCATCCCGGTCGTGCAGGTGTTCCACACCGACGGCCCGGACACGCCCGACAACCCCTTCACGCACGCCAGCGGCCTCATCCGCCCCATCGACGGACTCGCCCCCTTCGACGCCGCGCTGCGCATCGAGAAGCACCGCCACAGCGCCCTCGTCGGCACCGGCCTGGGCGTGTGGCTGCACGAACACGGCGTGCAGCGGTTG
>JBEEMX010000213.1:0-5958 GCA_041192465.1 Pseudomonadota bacterium
CAGCGCGCGGGCGTCGGCGCCTTCGCCCATCACCGGGCAGGTCAGCTCGTCGCCCTGGATGAATTCCTCGCCCAGCACGTCCGGGTCGAAGCGCAGCGATTCGGCCACGGCCGCGTGGATGTCCTCGGCCGCCGTCACCTTGGTCACGCCGATGGAAGAGCCTTCCCGTGGCGCCTTGACGATCAGCGGCAGGCCGAGCTGTGCCGGCAGGGCGGCGATGGTGGCGGAATCCTGCTGGTCAGGGGCCAGCCAGACGTGGCGCGGCGTCGGCAGCCCTTCGGCCAACCAGAGCCGCTTGGTCATGACCTTGTCCATCGCGATCGCCGAGGCCATCACGCCCGAACCGGTGTACGGAATGCCCATCATCTCCAGCGCGCCCTGGACGCAGCCGTCCTCGCCGTGGCGGCCGTGCAGCGCGATGAAACAGCGGTCGAAGCCCTGCGCCTTCAACTCGTGCAGGCCACGCTCGGCCGGATCGAAGGGATGCGCATCGACGCCCAGCGATTGCAGCGCCTGCAGCACGCCTGTGCCGCTCATCAGCGACACCTCGCGCTCGGCCGAGGTGCCGCCCAGCAACACGGCGACCTTGCCCAGCTTGTTCACGTCCGTCCCGCTCATCACGCCCGCCCTCCGACCAGCTCCACCACCCGCGCCGGCACACCGCCGATCGTGCCCGCGCCCATCACGATCACCACATCACCACCCTGCGCCTGCTCGGCAATGGTCTGGGGCAGCTCGGCGATGTCGTCCACGAACAGCGGATCGACCTTGCCCGCCACGCGCAGCGCCCGCACCAGCGCCCGGCCATCCGCCGCGACGATCGGTGACTCGCCCGCCGAATACACCTCGGTCAGCAGCACAGCGTCTGCAGTGCCGAGCACCTTGACGAAGTCCTCGAAGCAGTCGCGGGTGCGGGTGTAGCGGTGCGGCTGGAACGCCAGCACGAGGCGCTGACCCGGGAACGCGCCCCGCGCCGCCGCGATCGTCGCCGCCATCTCGACCGGGTGGTGGCCGTAGTCGTCGATCAGCGTGAACTGGCCGCCGTCCTTGGCGGGGTGGTCGCCCCAGCGCTGGAAGCGCCGCCCCACCCCGCTGAACTTCGCCAGCGCAGTGGCGATCGGCACATCCGGCAGCTCCAGCTCGGTGGCGATGGCGATGGCGGCCAGCGCGTTGCGCACGTTGTGCTCGCCCGGCAGGTTCAGCGTGATGTGCAGATCGGCCAGCGCCACGCCGTTGCGGCGCTGGCAGGTGAAGCGCATCTGGCCGCCGGGCAGCGCCTGCACGTCCACCGCGCGCACCTGCGCGTCCTCGCCCAGGCCGTAGGTGACCACTGGCCGGGAAATCATCGGCATGATCGAGCGCACACCGGGATCGTCGCTGCACAGCACGGCCGCGCCATAGAACGGCATCTTGTGCAGGAAATCGACGAACGCCGCCTTCAGCCGAGCGAAGTCGTGGCCGTAGGTGTCCATGTGGTCGGCGTCGATGTTGGTGACGACGGCCAGCACGGGCAGCAGGTTGAGGAAAGACGCGTCCGACTCGTCGGCTTCCACGACGATGTACTCGCCTGAACCGAGTGCGGAGTTCGCGCCCGCCGCGTTCAGCTTGCCGCCGATGACGAACGTGGGGTCGAGTCCGGCCTCGGCCAGCACGCTGGTGACGAGCGAGGTGGTGGTGGTCTTGCCGTGCGTGCCGGCGATGGCGATGCCCTGCTTCAGGCGCATCAGCTCGGCCAGCATCACCGCGCGCGGCACCACCGGGATGCGCTGGGCGCGGGCCGCGATCACTTCGGGGTTGTCGCCCTTCACGGCGGTCGAGGTCACCACCGCCTGCGCGCCAGCGATGTGCGCGGCGTCGTGGCCGATGTGGATGCGGATGCCGAGTTCGGCCAGGCGGCGGGTGACCGCGCCATCGGACTGGTCAGATCCCGAGACGACATAGCCCAGGTTGTGCAGGATCTCGGCGATGCCGCTCATGCCGGCGCCACCGACGCCGACGAAATGGATGTGCTTGACCGCGTGTTTCATGAAGGCTTGGTGGAAGGCTGGGTGGGAAGCTGGGTGAGTTGTTCGATCGCGTCGGCCACGCGCTGTGCAGCGTGCGGCAGCGCGAGTGCGCGGGCCTGCTCCGCCATCCGCAGCAGGCGGGGCCGGTCGAGATGGCGCAGCAGATCGGCCAGCCGCTCCGGCGTCAACTCGGTCTGCGGCAGGTGGAGGCCGGCGTCGTGCTGCGCCATCCACTGCGCATTGTCGCGCTGGTGCGCCGTCGTGCGCACCACCAGCGGCACCAGCACCGACGGCACCCCGGCCGCGCAGAGTTCGCTGACCGTCACCGCACCGGCGCGGCAAACGATCAGGTCGCAGTCGGCGAGCCGGCGTGCCATGTCGTCGATGAAGGGCACGACCTCGACGCCCGTGGAGCCATGTGCCAGATCGAGCAGCCCGGCCTGTGCGTAGGCGGCGCGCACCTTCTCGTGGTGTGCCAGGCCGGTCTGGTGGGTGATGACCGGACGCTCGGCGGCAGACAGGCGGGCCAGGGCACGTGGCAAGGTCTCGTTGAGCACCTGCGCCCCCAGACTGCCACCGACGACCAACACGCGCAGCGGCCCGGTACGCCCGGCGAAACGCTGCGCGGGCGGCGCAATCGCCTCGATCTCGGTGCGCACCGGGTTGCCGGTGACCAGACCCTGCGGCACCGAACGCGCCGCCTCGCCATCGAACCCGAACGCGACCCGGTCGGCACACTTCAGCAGCGAGCGGTTCGACAGCAGCAGCCCCGCATCCGCGTTGACCAGCACCAGCGGACGCTTCAGCCAGTGCGCCGCCAACCCGCCGGGGAAGCAGACGTAGCCGCCCATGCCGAGCACGGCGGTGGCGTTGCGCCGCTTCAGGATGCCGCGGCAGGCGGCCAGTGCCTTGAGCAACTGCACCCCGCCCCGCAGCGCACCGAGCGCGCCCTTGCCTCGCAGACCGGCGAAGTCGATCGTGTCCATCGGCAGACCCGACGGCGGGACCAGCCGGTTTTCCATGCCATGCGAGGTGCCCAGCCAGCTCACCTGCCAGCCGCGCGCCTGCATCTCGCGGGCGACGGCCAGCCCCGGCATGATGTGGCCGCCCGTGCCCGCGGCCATCACGACCAGGTGGCGCTCAGCGTTCACGGCTGCCCCCGCCGCGCAGGATCTGGCGGTTCTCCATGTCTACCCGCAGCACGACCGCCAGCGCCACACAGGTGAGGATGACCGCCGATCCGCCGTAGCTCAGCAACGGCAGCGTCAGCCCCTTGGTCGGCAGCACACCCAGGTTCACGCCCATGTTGATGAACGCCTGCCCGCCGATCCAGATGCCGATGCCCTGCGTGGTCAGCCCCGAGAAGACCCGGTCCAGCGCGATCGCCTGGCGCCCGATGATGAAGATGCGCCGCACCATCCAGAAGAAGGCCAGGATCACCGCCAGCACCCCGAGCAAACCCAGCTCTTCCCCGATGATGGCCAGCAGGAAGTCGGTGTGTGCCTCGGGCAGGTAGTGCAGCTTTTCGACCGACTGGCCCAGCCCCTGCCCCACCACCTCGCCGCGGCCGAACGCGATCAGCGAGTGGGTGAGCTGGTACGCCTTGCCCATCGCGTTGGCCTCGTCCCAGGGATTCCAGAACGCCTTGATCCGCCCCCAGCGCACGGGCGAAAGCACGACGATCGACAGCAGCGCCCCCAGCAGCGACGCCACCATCAGCGTGAACACCTTGCCGTTGACGCCGCCGAGGAACAGGATGCCCATGGAAATCAGCGCAATGACGATGAAGGCACCCATGTCCGGCTCCACCAGCAGCAGCAGCCCGATCACCATCAGCGCGATCACCATCGGCAGCACGGCGCGGGTGAAGCTCTCCTTCACGTCCATCTTGCGCACCATGTAGTTGGCGGCGTACATGGCCATGGCGAGCTTGGCGAGTTCGCTGGGCTGGAAGTTCATCACGCCCAGCGGAATCCAGCGCCGCGAGCGGTTCACCACCCGCCCGATGCCCGGAATCAGCACCAGGATCAGCAGCAGCAGCGCCGCCACGAACAGCCACGGCGCCATCTTTTCCCAGGTCCGCATGGGAATGGCCATCGTGACGCAGGCGGCCACGATGGCCAGCGTGACCGACAGGATGTGGCGCGTCAGGAAGTAGCTCGACGTGTAGTTGACGTACTTCGGGTTGTCCGGGAGCTGTATCGAGGCCGAGTACACCATCACCAGCCCAAGCGAGAGCAGTCCGGCGATGACCCAGGCCAGCGTCTCGTCGAACCCGACCCAGCGCGTGGGCGTGCCGGAGGAGATCGCGGTCCAGTTGCGCACCGGCACGTCGGCGCGCGTGCGGCGGCTCCACCAGTCGCCGATCCGGCCCAGTGCATTCGCGTTCATGCGCCCAGCTCCCCGTGGTCGTTGGCCAGGGCCTGCACGGTGTCGATGAAGACCTGGGCGCGGTGGGCGTAGTTGCGGAACATGTCGAGGCTCGCGCAGGCCGGGCTGAGCAGCACCGCGTCGCCGGAGCGCGCCTGGGTGTAGCACCAGCGGGTCGCGTCTTCGAGCGTGGCGAAGGTCTGCACCGGCACCGGCACCGGCACGTCCTGCAGCACGCGGCCGATCGCGGCGGCATCGCGGCCGATCAGCGCGACAGCGCGGGCGTGGCGCTCGACGGGGCCAGCCAATGGGGTGAAGTCCTGGCCCTTGCCGTCGCCGCCGAGGAGGAGCACCAGCTTGGCGGGCGCCCGGTCAGCGCCGAGTCCGGTCAACGCAGCGACGGTGGCGCCGACGTTGGTGCCCTTGCTGTCGTCGTAGGCGTCGATGCCGTCGATCGTGGCGACGTACTCGACGCGGTGCGGCTCGCCGCGGTATTCGCGCAGACCATGCAGCATCGGCGCCAGTGGCACGCCCGCAGCGGTGGCCAGCGCAAGGGCAGCCAGCGCGTTGGCAGCGTTGTGGCGACCGCGGATGCGCAGCGCATCGGCCGGCATCAGCCGCTGCAGCGTGGTCTCGACCGGTGGCGCCACGGCCCCACGGCGCACCCGCACCGGCGTGTCATCCGCCGCCTGCGCGCGCACCAGCCACGCCATGCCGTTGTCCACCACCAGCCCCCAGTCGCCCACGCGGCGCGGTGCGTCCAGCCCGAAACGCACCACATTCGCCGCAACCCCCTTCGGTGCCATCGCTTCGACCAGCGCATCGTCGGCGTTGAGCACGCGCACCGTGTCCGGCCCGAAGATGCGCGCCTTGGCCTCGGCGTAGGCGGCCATCGAGCCGTGCCAGTCGAGGTGGTCCTGCGTCACGTTGAGCACCGTGGCGGCGGTCGGGCGGAAGCCGGTGACGCCGTCGAGCTGGAAGCTGGAGAGTTCGAGCACCCAGACTTCAGGCAGCGGCGTGGCGGATTCGGCCAAGGCGGCGGCGTCGAGTGCGGCGGTCAGCGTGTCCATCAGCGTCGGGCCGATGTTGCCGGCCATCGCCACGCGCAACCCGGCGCGCTCGGCGAGCTGCGCGGTGAGCGAGGTGGTGGTCGTCTTGCCGTTGGTGCCGGTGATGGCGATGACCTTGGGCACGTAGCCTTGCGCGGTTTGCAGATCCTGCAAGGCCAGCGCGAACAGTGACAGCTCGCCCTGCACCGCCGTGCCGCGCGCGTGGGCGGCGTCCAGCAGCGGCGCGATCGCCGGGTCCAGCGGCGACAGGCCAGGACTCTTGAGCACCAGCGTCACGCCGTCCAGCAACGCCAGCGACAGCGGCCCGCCGTGGAACTCGGCACCCGGCACCTCCGCAGCCAGCGCGGCCCGCTTCGGCGGCGCCTCCCGCGTGTCGGCCACCACGATGCGCGCCGCGCCACAGCGTTGCGCCCAGCGCGCCATCGCCAGCCCCGAGTCCCCCAGACCCAGGATCAGCAGCGACAAGTCCTTCAGAGCATTCATCTTCGTTTCCGTGCGCCGGAACGGCTCAG
>JBEEMX010000214.1:0-5954 GCA_041192465.1 Pseudomonadota bacterium
CCCGGCGATCGTGTCGGTGATCGCGGTCGTCATCGTCATCTTCCTCGTCACCTACGTCGTGCCGCAGGTCGCGCAGGTGTTCGCTGGCAGCAAGAAAGCGTTGCCCTTTCTCACCAGCGCGATGCTGGCCCTGAGCGCGTTTCTGCGCAACTGGGGCTGGGCGCTGCTGCTGGCGCTGATCGGCGCAGGCGGGCTGCTGGTGGTCGCCCGGCGCAACGAAACCACCCGCGAGCGGCTCGACGCGATGGTGCTGACGCTGCCGATCGTCGGCCGGCTGGCGCGCAGCTACAACGCGGCGCGTTTTGCCGGCACGCTGGCGATGCTGGCGGGCTCGGGCGTGCCGATCCTGAAAGCCTTGCAGGCGGCGGCGGAAACGCTGTCGAACCGCGCCATGCGGGCCGACGCGCTGGCCGCCTTGGTGCAGGTGCGCGAAGGGGCGCCACTGGCCTCGGCCTTGTCGTCGAAGAAACGCTTCCCCGGTCTGCTGTCGATGTTCGCCCGCCTGGGCGAGCAGACCGGCGAGCTGCCCGTGATGCTGCAGCGCGCCGCCACCCAGCTCGGCGCCGAGGTCCAGCGCCGCGCCATGCAGATGGCCACCATCCTGGAGCCGCTGCTGATCGTGGTGATGGGCGCGATGGTGATGGTGATCGTGCTGGCGGTGCTGCTGCCGATCATCCAGCTCAATACCTTCGTGAAGTAACCGCAGCGGGCGGATCAGCCGGTCAGCCGCCGCTCAGCGCCAGCACAAAGTTGATCTGCTCGGTCGGTGGCAGCGGCGCCGACAGATCGAACATCGGCCGCCCGTTGACAAAGACCCGCAGATGCGGACGGATGCGGTCCTGTTCATCGACGATGCGGAAGCGCAGCCCCGGAAAACACTGCTCCAGCCCGTCGAGCACAGCGCCCAGCGTCTCGCCCGAGCCCTCGACGAGCGGCGCGCCAGTGTAGGACTGCAGCGCCGACGGAATGAGCACCGTCATCACTTTCACCGCAGGTCCACCACGTCGAGCGCGTAGATCTCCGGCAGGTGCTGCATCAGCGGCGCCCACGCGGCCCCCTCGTCGCGGCTGAGCCAGAGTTCGCCGCTGGTCGTACCGAGATACAGGCCCACCGGATCCCCTGCGTCGGCACACATGGCCTGGCGCTTCACGGTCCACCACGCCTGGTTGCGCGGAAAACCAGCGTCCTGCCGCTGCCAGCTTCGCCCGGCGTTGCGGGTGACATAGGCGGCCGGTTTGCCTTGCGGGCTGACACGCGGCCAGACATCGGAGCCGTCCATCGGAAACACCCAGGCGGTGTCGGCGTCACGCGGATGCACGACCATCGGGAAGCCGATCGCGCCCACCTTGGCCGGCATGCCTCCACCGATCGAGATCCAGTCGGCGTCCGGCCGGTCCTGGCGGTAGATGCCGCAGTGGTTCTGCTGGTAGAGCCGGTCCGGCCGGGTCGGACAGCGCCGCACGCAATGCGGATCGTGGAAGGTGATGTCCGCTGGATCGAAGCCCCCGACCACCGCCATGCCGCGCACGCGGGGCGTCCAGGTCTGGCCCGCATCGACCGACTCGTGGACACCGCCGCCGGACATCGCGATGTGCAGGTGCCGCGGGTCGCGCGGATCGACGAGGATGGAGTGCAGCTTGGGGCCGTCGGGCGTGCCGTCCTGCACCGTGCCCATCCACTCGCGGAACTGCGGGTCGTCGTTGAGCGTGGAGAACGGCGCCCACGTCACGCCGCCGTCCTCGGAGCGGAACAGCCCCTGCGGCGAGGTGCCGGCGTACCAGACCCCCGGCTCGCTGGCCACGCTCGGGGCGAGCCAGAAGGTGTGATCGACGGCACGGCCGGTTTCACCCGCGGCGGCCTTGGCAAACGCGGGCGGGCGCGTGGACTCGGTCCAGGTGCGGCCCAGGTCGGTCGAGCGGAAGACCGTCGGGCCGAGGTGCCCGGTGCGCACCGCCGCGAGCAGGGTCTGGCGGTCGCGCGGGTCCAGCACGAGGTGGCTGACGACATGGCCCAGGAAGTGCGGGCCATCAATGCGCCAGGACTGGCGTTTTGCGTCGCCGTGCAGGATCCAAGCCCCCTTGCGCGTGGCCACCAGCAACACCACCGGCCCGACGCGCCGGGACCGGGACCGGGACCGGGAAGACAGGATGCGCAGGGAATTGTCCATGGAAACTCCTTCGAACCAGGCGACAAAGTATGTCGCGGTCCACGGACCACGTCCACCCGGGTTCAGCCGCAGTGTTCGAGCCGCCGGACCTGGCCCTTGCCGGATTGCTTGCCCAGGTACATCGCCTGGTCGGCGCGGCGCATCAGCTCGGCCACCTCCCAGCCGTCGATCGGCGACAGCGCGTAGCCGATCGACGCCCCGACCTCGCACGGCCCGGTGCGCAGCCGCATCGGGGCCACCAGCGCCTGCATCAGCGCCGCGCCGATGCGGCGGGCGGCCACGTCGTCCGGCAGGTCACTGACCAGCACCACGAACTCGTCGCCCCCGGTGCGCGCCGTCAGGTCGCTTTCACGCACCGCACGGCGCAGGCGCTCGCCGACCTCCACCAGCACCGCATCGCCCGCATCGTGGCCCTGGCGGTCGTTGATCTGCTTGAAGCCATCCAGATCGACGAGGTACAGCGCCACCAGCCGATCCGGCCGCGCACGCGCCAGCATCGGTGGCACGGCCGCGTGCAGACCCCGCCGGTTGAGCAGCCCGGTGAGCGCGTCGGTGGCGGCCAACTGGCGCAGGTGGTCGCTGTCGCGCGTGGCCTGCTCGGCTGCACCACGCAACTGCTCGACCCGCATGCCCATCACCAGCAGCCACATCAGCATCTCCAGCAGCGAACCGATCTGCAGCGCATGCAGCGTCATGGCGGTGGCCGCCACCTGTCCGGTCGCCAGACGGCCCATCGTCACGACACCCACCGCATACAGCGCCCAGCCGAGGAATACCAGCGCGGCTGCCCGGTCGCCCTGGCGCCAGCGCATCCACGCGAAGGGCAGTGCCAGGAGCATCGGCAGCGGCCCCATCAGCTTGGCCACCTGCTGCGCCGCGCGGTAGCCGAACACGTCCGTCAGCAGCAGCACCAGCGCGGCCCCGGCCACGCCCGCGCAGACGTGCATCACCAGCGACATGCGGGGCGACAGGCTCCGGATGTCGAGCACCCGGTCGATGAAGAGAAAGGCACCCAGCGCACTCAGCAGCACGCAGGCCGGCGACAGCACCTCGGACACCCGGACGTGTTCGCCCCAGAGGTGCTGCAGCCCGAGTCCGTTGTAGGAGAACAGGTACAGGCCGATGCCGAACACGCTCAGGCCGTAGTAAGCGAACAGGCGGTCGCGCAGACTGAACCACTGCGCCAGGCTGTACAGCAGCAGGCACAGCATCCCGCCGGTGGAGATGCCTTGCAGCAGTTGCACCCGGTCCTCGCCCTGGTGGAACTGCTCGGGCGTGACCAGCCGCAGCGGCGTGACGAGGCTGCCCTCGCTGGACACCCGCAGCAGCAGCGTGTAACGCCCAGGGGGCATATCCAGCGGCAGAACATGGGTGCGGGTCGGCAAGGCCCGCCAGGACAGCGGCCGGCCATCCCCGGCGCGCTGGTAGGCCGTGTGCAGCGGTGTGCCGTCATGCCGCAACACATGCAGGTCCACGAGGTCCAGCGCCGGAAACGCCACATCGAGCAGCCAAGCGCCTTGGGCACCGGGCTGCAGGTCGATGTCCCAGACCAGCCAGACGGCGCCCCGGCGCTCGCCGAAGTTCGCCGCCGGCACGTCCGGCCGCATGCGCTGCGGCAGGCGCTGGCGCACCTCGTCCAGCGTCCAGAGCCCGGACGTGTCGTACAGCGCCGACACGGCGGACCAGGGGTCAACAGCCTGCTGCCGGTCGTGCAGCACCACCACGGGCACACCGTCCGAGGCCGCACGCACCAGCCCGATGCCCAGACACAGCGCCGCCAGCACGCTGCACAGCAGGCAGCGCACCACGCAGGTCAGCCGGATCAGCCAGACCGTCACTTCAGGGCCTTTCAAGGAGAGCGGGTCTACGGCTTTCGACACGCTGGGCAGAAGCTGAAGTACGCCGAGTCGCCCAGGTGCCATCCCCTGAACGATCGGCTGAACTGCCCGCACTTGCGGGTGCTTCCCCGCTGTGCGCTGGACCTGGCTTGCGTCATGCTAGCCACGAGAGAGTCCCCAGACAGTCCCCCGGAGGTATGCATGCGTTCACCCTGCACCGATCTCGTCTGCGCCATTCCGATCGCCCGGATGCGCCATCTCTACCGGCTCGACGAGGTGGAGCGTCGGCTGACCAAGCTGGCCGCCAAGGACCACGAACAACTGCGCGCCACCTACGAGCGGATGCTGGAAAAAGGCCCGGAGCGGTTCCAGGTCAAGCCCTCCGGTCTGCCGCTGATGGACCACCTCTACGACGAGCTGCCCAACTTCCACCCGGTGCTGGACGACGTGCGCCGACAGCTCGCCCTGTGCGAGGACAGCGGCGACGCGCTGGAGATCACGCCCATGCTGCTGCTCGGTCCGCCGGGCGTGGGCAAGACGCACTTTGCCCGCGAGCTGTCGCACCTGCTCGGCACGGGCATGGGCTTCGTCTCGATGAGTTCGCTGACCGCCGGCTGGGTGCTCTCGGGCGCGTCGAGCCAGTGGAAAGGGGCGCGGCCGGGCAAGGTGTTCGAGACGCTGGTGGATGGCGCCTACGCGAATCCGCTGATCGTCGTGGACGAGATCGACAAGGCCGGGGGAGAGCACGCCTACGACCCGCTCGGCTCGCTCTACAGCCTGCTGGAGCACGACACGGCGCACAGCTTCACCGACGAGTTCGCCGAGGTGGCCATTGACGCCAGCCAGGTGATCTGGGTGGCGACCGCCAACGACGCGCGTGCCATCCCGGAGCCGATCCTCAACCGGATGAACGTCTACGAGGTGCCGATGCCGGACGCGGACGCCGCCCGGCGGATCGCGCTGCGGTTATACGCCAGTCTCCGCGCGGCACACGAGTGGGGCCGGCGCTTCGATGACACGCCGTCAGAGGCGGTGCTCGAACGCTTCGCCGAGATGGTGCCCCGCGAGATGCGCCGGGCGTGGATGACCGCGTTTGGCAACGCCAAGCTGGGGCGGCGCACCACGGTGGTGCTGGCGGACCTGCCCGACAGCGGGGCGGGCAAGCGGGCGCCGATCGGGTTCGTGCATTGACATGAACCGGGGCGCGTCGGTCGGGTCCGCCACTACACTGGTTGTCATGAGTTCTGCCGTCGCCCTGCCCCGCCGCCCACTGCCCATCGGCATCCAGAACCTGCGCGAGATCCGCGAGCGCCATTGCTACTACGTGGACAAGTCCGGCATGGCGATCGACCTGATCGAATCGTCGGGCAAGGCGTTTTTCCTCAGCCGCCCGCGCCGCTTCGGCAAGAGCCTGCTGGTGGACACCTTCAAGGAGCTGTTCGAAGGCAACCGGGCGCTGTTCGAGGGACTCGCCGCCGACACCCGCTGGGACTGGTCGAAGCGCCACCCGGTCATCCGCATCAGCTTCGGCGGCAGCGTGCTGCACGGCCGCGCCGAACTGGACCGGCGCATCCGTGGCCTCCTGCGCCGCAGCCGGGTGGACCTGGGTCTGCCACGGCCGGCGGAAATCGACCCGGACGACGTGGCCGACAACCTGGCCGACCTGATCGAGCAGGCCCATCGCCAGCAAGGCACCACCGTGGTCGTGCTGGTCGATGAATACGACAAGCCCATCCTCGACAACATCACCGACCCGGCCGCGGCACTGGCCATGCGAGAAGGGCTGAAAAACCTGTACTCGGTGCTCAAGGACAGCGACGAACACCTGAAGTTCGTCTTCCTGACCGGCGTGTCCAAGTTCAGCAAGGTCAGCCTGTTCTCGGGTCTGACCCAGTTGGTCGACATCACGCTGGACCCGCGCTGGAGCGCGCTGTGCGGCTACACCGATG
>JBEEMX010000215.1:0-5903 GCA_041192465.1 Pseudomonadota bacterium
CGCTCGGGCTCGGCGAGGAGATCGGGGGCGGCGACGAGGGCGGAGGTCGAGCCGTCGCTGAGATCGAGGGTGAGGTGCTGTTCGATCGGGCGAGCCGGGGGCGGTATTCCACTGATGCTTCGATCTATCAGATCGAGCCGGTCGGCGTGGACAAGGGCCCCTACGGCTACGCCAAGACGCGCCAGGAACACATGTTCATGGAGTACGCGGCGCAGTACGGCTTCGAGACGGTGGTGCTGCGCCCCGGCGTGATCTACGGGCCGGGCGGCGGGGCACTGTCGCCGCGGGTCGGGCTGAAAGCACTGGGGCTGTTCGCGAGTCTGGGCAACGGCGCACTGTTGCCGCTGACGTATGTCGAGAACTGCGCGGATGCGGTGGCGCGGGCGGCGGTGCATGCACCGAGTGGCAGCGCGTTTGCCGTGACCGACGACCAGCTCCCGACCTGCCGCCAGTACCTCGACGGCTACCTGAAGAACGTGCAGCGGATGCGCGTCATCCCGCTGTCGTTCGGGGTGTTCCTGTGGGTGTCGAAGAAGCTGGTGGCGTACAACAAGGCGTCCAAGGGCCAGATGCCTGCGGTCTTCACGCCCTACGTCGTGCGGTCGATGTACACGCCGATCCGCTACAGCAACGACGGCTTGAAGCGCATCGGCTGGACCCAGCGTGTGCCGACCCCCGAAGGGCTCAGCCGCACTTACGCCTGGTTGAAGGCGCAGCCACCACGCTGAGTTTCTGCACCGGGTGGCTGGTGCTGGTGCCGCAGGCACTGTCGGCCCCCGGTGACGCGCTGCATCCTCCGCAGCCGCTGCCACAGCCCCCCGCAGACGAAGAGGCCGCCGCACGGCGCCCGAGCTTCAGCTTGAGCACCCGTGTGGCGGTGTGCCACAGCGCCCAGCCGCAGGCCGCGGCGATCACTGTGGTTTCGAAGGCGGCGTACAGCGTCGGCGTGCTCATGTCAGGGCCTTGGCGATGTGGAAGGTCAGGAAGGCCGCACCGTAGGCCAGCGCGGTCAGGTACGCCGCCGACAGCCACATCGTGCGCGCCGAGTTGGTCTCGCGGCGGATGACGGCCAGCGTCGAGATGCACTGCGGTGCGAACACGAACCACGCCAGCAGCGACAGCGCCGTCGGCAAGCCCCACTGCGCGCCGATCAGGCCGGCGAGCTGCTGGGTCGTGGCGGCGCTGGTGTCCGAGAGCGCATAGACCGTGGCCAGCGCGCCGACGACGACCTCGCGCGCCGCCATGCCCGGCACCAGCGCGATGCAGATCTGCCAGTTGAAACCGAGCGGCGCGAACACGAACTCCAGCGCGTGGCCAATCATGCCGGCAAAGCTGTAGCCGATCGCGGCGCCAGTGGCGCCTTCCGGCGGCGCCGGAAAGCTGCCCAGCCCCCACAGCAGCACCGTCAGCGACAGGATGATCGTGCCGACGCGGCGGACGAAGATGCGCGCCCGCTCCAGCAGACCGATCGCCAGATCGCGCGGGTTCGGCAACCGGTAGGCGGGCAGCTCCAGCAGCAGCGGTTGCTCGGTGTCGCCCTGCCCCGAAAACCAGCGTTTGAGCACCATCGACACCCCCACCGCGCTGGCGATGCCCGCCACATACAGCGTGAACAGCACCAGCCCCTGCAGGTTGAACACACCGCCCACGGTCGTGTCGGGAATGAAGGCGCCGATCAGCAGCGCGTAGACCGGCAGCCGCGCCGAACAGGTCATCAGCGGTGCGACGAGGATGGTGACGAGGCGGTCGCGCGGGTGCTGGATGCTGCGGGTGGCCATGATGCCGGGCACGGCGCAGGCGAAGCTCGACAGCAGCGGAATGAACGACCGCCCCGACAGCCCCGCGCCGACCATCACCCGGTCCAGCAGGAAGGCCGCCCGTGGCAGGTAGCCCGATTCTTCAAGCGCCAAGATGAACAGGAACAGGATCAGGATCTGCGGCAGGAACACCAGCACGCCGCCCGCCCCGGCGATCACGCCATCCGTCAGCAGGCCGCGCAGCGGCCCTTCCGGCATCAAGCCGTTGACCAATGCGGTGAGCCAGGCCATGCCCGCCTTGATGCCTTCCATCAGCGGCGCAGCCCACGAGAACACCGCCTGGAACATCAGCAGCAGCAGCGCCGCCAGCACCAGCGGCCCCCAGACCGGGTGCAGCAGCACGGCGTCCAGGCGTTCGTCCCGCAGGCTCACGGTGTCGCTGAAGGTGATGGTCTGCACGAGCAGGCGGCTGGTTTCAGCGTGCAGATCGGCGGGGGTGGCCACCGTCGGCGCGGGCGGCACGCCGCGGTCCAGCAGCTCGACCAGCGCCCGCGCCCCGTCCTGCTGCACGGCGATCGCTTCGACCACCGGCACACCCAGCTCACGGCCCAGCGCGGCGGCGTCGATCTGCATGCCCAGCCGGCGCGCCTCGTCCATCATGTTGAGCACCAGCACCATCGGCCGACCCAGCGCCCGCACTTCCAGCGCAAAACGCAGGTGCAGCCGCAGGTTGGTGGCCGAGACGACCGTGATCAGCACGTCCGGCAGCGGCTCGCTCGCCAGCTCGCCAAGACACACGGCGCGGGTCACGGCCTCGTCCGGGCTTTTCGGCTGCAGGCTGTAGGCGCCGGGCAGATCGAGGATGCGGAACTGGCGGCCGGACGGCGCGGTGAAGCGGCCTTCCTTGCGCTCGACGGTGACGCCGGTGTAGTTGGCGACCTTCTGGCGGCTGCCGGTGAGGCGGTTGAACAGGGCGGTCTTGCCGCAGTTGGGATTGCCGACCAGGGCGAGGTGGGCGGTATTCATGCGGGCACCGAGAGGGCGTTGAGCAGGACGCGCTCGGCCTCGGCCCGCCGCAGCGCGAACCGCGTGAACCCGAGCTGCACGGCGATCGGCTCGCCCCCCAGCGGCCCGTGGGCGACGACCCGCACCCGCTCGCCCGGCACGAAGCCCAGCTCTTCCAGCCGCTGGGCGATCGGATCATCGGCCGAGCGCGGCACGACGGCCGCGATGCTGGCGCTGACCCGCAGAGGAAGGTCGCGCAGGGACAGGAGGAGGGGGGCTTGCGTCATGCCGACAATTCTAAACAAGAATCGTTTTCACTACGATGTAGAAACCCCGCAAATGCACTGCATTTGCACCGACACTGATCCAGATCAGCGACTTCGGGCGGCGACGTAGAACAGGTGGAACGCGTTGAACAGCGTGTCCAGCGAGCCGTGTTCGCGCACCCAGTCGCAGGCCGCTTGTCCGAGCCGCGCACGCCGGGGGGCGTCGGACAGCAGCGTGTCGAGGGCCTGCAGCAACGGCGGGCCTTCACCGGGCGGGACCAGCAGGCCGCTCTCGCCATCGCGCACGATCTCCGGATTGCCGCCCACCGCCGTCGCGACGATGGCCAGCCGTGTCGCACACGCCTCCAGCAGCGCGATCGACAAGCCCTCGGTCAGCGACGGCATCGCGAAGATGTCGAAGCCGGGCGTCAGGTCGGACACATCACGGCGCTGGCCGGTCAGGAGGACGCGGTCGCCCAGTCCGGCGGCTTGCGCCTGCGCGCGCAGCGTGTCTTCGAGCGGCCCGCTGCCGACCAGCGCCAGCCGCAGCGAGGGATGGCGCGCCAGCAACGCCGGCATCAGCTCGATCAGCAATGCGTGGTTTTTAAGACCCACCTGCCGACCGACTGCGCCGATCAGCAGCGCATCCTGCGGCACACCCAGGCGCGCACGCGCGTCGTGGCGCCGCTCGGGGGTCCAGCGAAAGCGATCGACCGGGATGCCATTGAGCACCGTCGTCGCCTTGGCCTCCGGCACCATGCCGCCACCGACATAGCGGTCGTGGACCTGCGCGCCGACCATCGCGAAGCCGGCCGTGCGTCCGATCGACCAAGTGAAGAAGCGCCGCAGCCGCGGCTCGCGGTCCAGGCGCAGGCCCATGTCGTGCAGACTGCAGACCAGTGTTGGCCGGCGCCATTGCCCCCAGGTGGCGGCGGCAGCGTGGTAGTTGGGCACGAAGTTGTGGGCGTGGACCAACTCGATGCGCCGCTCGGCGATGGCGCGGCGCAGGTGGCGGATCAGCGCCAGATCGACCCCGTCGCGCTTGCCGCCGATGATGACCTCGATGCCCGCCGCCTCAAGCTCCGGCTTCAACCCCTCGGTCTGGAGCAGGCTGAACACGCAGACCGTGTCGCCTCGGCGCTTCTGTTCAATGGCGAGATCAGTGACCACCCGTTCGAGGCCCCCGAATTCGAGCGAATCGACAATGTGCATCAGCCGCAGGGACATGGCGTAAAGGTGGGCAGTCGAGAATGGCGCGCATGCTAGCGCAGCCCCCTGTCGTCTGCCCAAGGAGTTCACCGATGCCCCCCCGTTCACCACTCTCTGCCTTGCTTCTGGCCTTCGGGCTGACGCTGATGGCACCATCTGGCCAGGCACAGCGGGTCATCGTCCCAACCACGAACAGCGGCACCCAGACGGGCGGGCCGAGCGGCGAGTCCGGGCAGTTCCTCGGCGATCTCGGTGCCCCGCCGCAGGACATTGCGGCCACGCCCGTCAAACCCGGCGAAGCGGTCTCCGCGACAGCGTCCGCCCCGGCCAAGGACACCGCATGGCCCCCCGCTCCGCGTGAGCCGGTCAGCGCAGACGGCTGCTCGAAGCCGCTCACGGGCTCGGGCACCACCTACCACGTCGGCCCGGGCCAGCCGATCACCGAGCTGACCGATGTGCCGTGGCTGTCGCTGCGTGCCGGGGACGTGGTGAACATCTACCACCGCGCCGAGCCCTACCGCACCAAGATCGGCCTCCGCGCGCAGGGCACCGCCGACGCACCCGTGGTGATCCACGGCGTGACCGATGCCAAGTGCAACCGCCCTGTCATCAGCGGCCAGAACGCCGTCACCGCCCGCGACGCCGCAGCGGCCAGCTTCTTCAGCAAGCAGTACAGCGAGGCGCTGGGCCTGGTTTTCATCTACAAGTCGCGCGACCAGGCCTGGGGCAGCCGGCCAAAGCACATCCGCATCGAGAACCTCAAGCTCACCGGCGCCCACAAGGACAACCGCTATACCGCGCAGGACGGCAGCACCGGCACCTTCTCCGGCGGCGCGGCGGCCATCTACGCCATCGTCGTGGAAGACCTGGCGATCGAGAACTGCGAGATCACCCGCAACGGCAATGGCGTCTTCGTCAACAGCAAGTCCGAAGACGAGGCCAGCCGCAATGTCTTCATCCGCCACAACCGCATCTGGGACAACGGCAACGTGGGGAGCTGGTTCGAGCACAACCTCTACGTGCAGACCGCCCGCGCGCTCTACGAGGGCAACTACATCGGCCAGCTCATCCCCGGCGCCAAGGGCTCGTCGATGAAGGACCGCTCCAGCGCCACCGTCGTGCGCTTCAACCACATCGTCGCCGCGGCGCGGGCCATCGATCTGGTGGAGATCGAAGGCGGCGTGCGGCAGATCCTGAAAGACCCGCTCTACCCGGACGCCTGGGTCTACGGCAACCTGATCGTCAACGATTTCAAGAACCCCGGGCTGCCCTCGGTCAAACTGATCCACTGGGGCGGCGACAACGACGAACGCTACTTCCGCCAGGGCACCCTGCACTTCTACAACAACACCGTCCTGCACAGCAGCACGCAGGCCCAGGCCTGGTACATGGCGCTGTTCGACATGCCGACCGCGCAGCAAAAGGTCGATGCCCGCGCCAACGTGTTCGTCAACCAGGGTACGACACAGATGCGCGTGGGCCACGAAGCCGGCACCGTCACCTTCAGCGGCACCAACTGGATCAGCCGCGACTGGGCGGAAGCCGCGCCGACCTCGCAAGTCAAGGTCGTCGTCACCGGCAAGCTGCTGAGCCAGCCCGCCGCCGGTCTCGGCCCGGACGGCCGCCCGCGCGTGGGTGCGGCCGGCACCGACCTGGCCGACCCCGC
>JBEEMX010000216.1:0-6021 GCA_041192465.1 Pseudomonadota bacterium
GCAGGTCCATGGGGAGTGTCTCCGTCGTTCGGGTTCGGATGAAGCGAATCGGGACACTGTAGGCAGCCCTCGGCCTGGGCGCCAGACCGCTGCCGGCAACGGGTCTTCAGTTTTCGTGAAGGCGGGCGCCGACCCAGCGCCCTTCACGCACCAGCGTGCGGGCCACGTCGGTCATCACGACGCGGGTGGCCAGTGCGGCGGGCGAGAGTTCGTCGTCCGACAGGCTCACCAGCAGGTTCGGCCGCCGCGCCTGGTCATCGGCCAGCGGCACCAGGCGCAGCCCGGCTTGCAGCAGGCGCGCTGCCGCCGATCCCGGCAGGCCCGCGCGCTGGAACGACTGGTTCAGCAAGGCGCGCAGCCCGTGCGGCCCGCTCGGCAGGATCAGCGGCAGCTCGCCCAGCGCGTCGAGCCGCACCGCGTCGCCGGTCGGTAGGCCGGGCAGCGTCGCCGAGCCGATCACGAACAGTGCCTCGTCGAGCAGTGGCATCACGCTCCAGCGCCGCGCCGCCTCCGACTGGAACAGCACCGCGAGGTCGAGCTGCCGGGCGTTGAGCATCTGCGTCAGGTGGCCCGAGAGGTTCTCGACCAGGTGCAGCCGCACGTCCGGGTACCGCGCCCGCATCGCCTGCATCAGCGGCAGGCCGAGCACCGCCGCGGTGGACGGCGCCAGCCCGACGCTGACGTGGCCCGACAGCCGCGCCTGCTGCGCCGCACGGGCCGCCTCGTCGGCGTGGCGCAGGACGAGCTGCGCCTGCCGCCAGAAGGCCACGCCCGCATCGGTGGGCCGCACACCGGTGGAGCTGCGTTGCAGCAGCCGGGTGGACAGCTCGCCCTCCAGCCGGCTGATCTGCTGGCTCAGCGCCGAGGTGACAACGCCGAGTTCGGTCGCTGCCCGGCCCATGCTGCCGAACTCGACGACCTTCACGAAGTAGCGCAGTTGCCGCAGTTCCATCGCCTGACGCCGTCCGGTTCAGGGCCGTGGATCGCTGGCGGCTGGCACCGGCGGCGCGACAGTGTCCCGCGCCATGCAGACCCGGTAGCGCGTTTCGCAGCGTTCGGCGAACCACGCGGTGGTCAGCTTGCGCGTGATCTTCGGGCTGTTGAGTTCAATGTCAGGCAACTGCTCGCGGGCTGGCTTCAGCCCGCGCTTGTCGGCCAGTTGGTACAGCCGCCGGTAGGTCGGCGACTGCTCGAACTCGAAGCGCTTCTCCAGCTTCAGGTCACGCTCGATCTGCGCGGCGTTGACCCCGAGTTCGGCCTGCAGCGCCAGCAGCGCCCGCCACGCCTGGCTCGGCTCCGTGCGCGGCGACACCGGCTCGCCCGCCTTGTAGCGCAGCAGGTCGCCGTCCGGGTCGAGCTTCTGGCCGGTCAACTGCGCCAGCAGCGCCTGCACGGCGGCGTTGCGGCTGCTGTAGCGCCCGGCGTTGTAGTCGGCGAAGCGGTAGAGCATCCGGTTGTATGACACCGGATAGTCCAGCAGCATCGCCGCGCCGAAGTACAGCCCGCCGCGGCGCTTGAACACCTCCTCGCGGGGTGTGCCGGCCGGGCGCCACGGGTAGGGCTTGTCGCGCATCTGCTCGGCGGCGAAGGCGACGCTGACCTGCGTCGAGCCACCGGTCTTCACCGGGTTCTGGCCCTCGAACAGCGTCGTGCCCATCGGGATCTCGCGGATCATGTCCTCGAACAGCAGCGACAGTTCCCGCTCGGTGCGCAGCGTGTCGAGCCGCTGCTGGAAGGTCTTGCCGTTGGGCGACGTGCGGGCCATCGCCAGGTCGAACACCGGTTTGGGGATGCCGTACTTGGCGCGCTTCTTGTCGAGTTCGGATGCCGCGACCTTGGCCAGATTGGCGACCGGCGGATCGGCCTGCCAGGTCGATTCCTGCTCGATCACGGCGGCGAGCGCGCAGACCTTGTGCGTCTGCGCGGGGATCGACAGTGCGGCGAACGCGGTGGCGATGTCGTCGGCCCAGGCGCTGCGCTCGGCGATGTTCGGCGGCAGCACACGCAGCGCGACGGCGCGCACGTCGGCTGCGCTGACCGGTGGGGGCGCGGGTGGCGGCGGTGGGGCGGGCGGCAGCGGGGGCAGGGCGGGCGGTGGGGGGGGCACGGGCACCGGCGAAGGCGTCGGCGACGGCACCGGCGACGGCACCGGCGTGGACGGCAGCGTGATCACCGGTGCCGGGGCGGGCGCGGGTGGCAGGCGGTCACTGGGCAGCGTGGTGCATGCGGCCAGTCCGGCCATCAGCGGGACGAGGGCGGCGAGGCGCAGGGTGCGTGTCATGGGCGGCGATTATCCGGGGTCACGGTTCTGCCTTGAATGGATTCCTCTCCTGCAACTCGCCGACATACGCCGCGATCCCCGCCGTCTCCTCGTCCAGAAACCGCGCCACCGCGTCCGCAAACCCCGGGTGCCGCAGCCAGTGCGCCGAGGTGGTCTTCACCGGCAGCAGCCCGCGTGCCATCTTGTGCTCGCCCTGCGCGCCGCCCTCGAAACGCACGAAGCGTTCGCGCACGCACCAGTCCAGCGGCTCGTGGTAGCAGGCGGCGAAATGCAGGTGCGGGACGGATTCGGTGCAGCCCCAGTAGCGTCCATAGGCCACGCGCTGCGCCGGATCAAGAGCCACCAGCGACGCCGCGACCCGCTCCCCGCCGCGCCGGGCGACGAACAGCAGCCAGTGCCCTGGCATCGTGCGCGCGACCTCGGCCCAGAACGCCCGCGTCAGGTAGGGCGTCGAGCGGTGTTCGCGGTAGGTGTTGTCGTAGCACTGGTAGAAGTAGTCCCAGTCGTCTTCGCCGATCTCCGCGCCGCGCAGCACCTCGAACGTGACGCCCGCCTCGCGCACATAGCGCCGTTCCTGCTGGATCTTCTTGCGCTTGTCGCGGGTCAGGCTGGCGAGGAAGTCGGCGAAGTCGGCGTAAGGCTCGGGTGTGCGGTTCGACCAGTGGAACTGCACGCCCTCGCGCAGCAACCAACCCTGTACCTGTGCGGCGGCACGGTCGGCGTCGTCCAGGAAGAGCAGGTGTGCGGACGACAGCCCCTGGTCGCGGGCGAAGGCCTCGATGCCCTGCAGCAGCGTCGCCCGCGCCGCGTTCGAGCGCGCCAGCAGCCGGCTGCCCGGAACGGGCGTGAACGGCACCGCGCCGAGCAGCTTCGGGTAGTAACGCTGGCCGGCCCGCTGCCAGGCGTCCGCCCACGCCCAGTCGAAGACGTATTCGCCGTAGGAGTGGCTTTTCAGGTAGAGCGCGGCTGCGGCGTCGAGCGCGCCGTCCTCGGCGGTCAGCGTCATGAAGACGGGCTGCCAGCCGGTGGCGGTGACGGCGCTGCCGCTGCGGTGCAGCGCGGCGAGGAATTCGTGGCGCAGGAAGGGTGTTGGCGCGGGGCAGGCGGCGAGCAGCGCGTTCCACGCGTCGGCGTCGAGCGCGCCCGGGTCGTCATGCAGGCGTAGGGTCGAGGTCATGGCGGCGGATGTTCGCACGCCAGCCGGCTTACAGTTCACTCCACCCTTGGGTTGCTCTGGAGATATCGACTTGGCGTCATCGGACTCGTTCTTCAATCTGTACGCCCACGGCTTCGCCCGTGTGGCGGTGGCCGTGCCCGTCTGCCGCGTGGCCGATCCGGCGTTCAACGCGCAGCAGACCATTGCGCTGCACCACCAGGCTGCGGCGCAGGGGGCCGTGCTGGTGGCGTTTCCGGAGCTGGGGCTGTCCGCTTACACCTGTGACGACCTGTTCCATCAGCGCGCGCTGCTCGACGCCTGCGAGGCGGCGCTGGCGCAGGTGATGGCAGCGTCGGTCGGCGTGCAGGCGGTGGCCGTGGTGGGCTTGCCGCTGCGGGTGGACCACGCGCTGTTCAACGTCGCGGCCGTGGTGCTGGACGGCCGCCTGCTCGGCGTCGTGCCCAAGACCTTCCTGCCGAACTACGGCGAGTTCTACGAGGCGCGCCAGTTCGCCCCGGCGACGCAGGCGATTTCCACCGAGGTGCTGCTCTGCGGCCAGACGGTGCCGTTCGGTGCGCAGATGCTGTTCGACGCGGGGGCGGCGCTGCCGGGCCTGAAGTTCCACGTCGAGATCTGCGAGGACGTGTGGGTGCCGATCCCGCCGTCGTCGTTCGCGGCGTTGGCCGGGGCGACGGTGCTGGTCAACCTGTCGGCGTCGAACGTGACGATCGGCAAGGCCGACTACCGCCAGGCGCTGGTGGCGCAGCAGTCGGCGCGCTGTGTCGCCGCCTACCTCTACAGCTCGGCTGGTTACGGCGAATCGAGCACCGACCTGGCCTGGGACGGCCACGCCCTGGTCTGCGAGAACGGCACGCTGCTGGCCGAGTCCGAACGCTTCCGCATGGACGCGCAGCTCCTCACCGCCGACGTCGATCTGGAGCGCCTGTCCCGCGAACGCATGCGCCAGACCAGCTACGCCGCTTCTGCCGCACGCCACCGCGCCGAGGTGGCGCAGTTCCGCACGGTGCGCGTCGCGCTGAAGCGGCCGGACGACGCGGTGCTGCCGCTGAAACGCTGGGTGGACCGCTTTCCCTACGTGCCGTCCGACCCGCGCAGCCTCGATGCCCGCTGCGAGGAGGTCTACCACATCCAGGTGCAGGCACTCGCCAAGCGCCTGCAGTCGTCGGGCGTGCAGCAGCTCGTGATCGGCGTGTCGGGCGGGCTCGATTCAACGCACGCGCTGCTGGTCTGCGCCAAGACGATGGACCGGCTCGGCCTGCCGCGCACCAACATCCGCGCCTACACGATGCCCGGCTATGCCACCAGCGGGCGCACGCTCGACCAGGCACTGCGCTTGATGGACTCGCTGGGCTGTGCGGCGCAGACGATCGACATCCGCCCGAGCTGCCAGCAGATGCTCGACGACATCGACCACCCGTTTGCCGATGGCGAGCCGCAGTACGACATCACCTTCGAGAACGTGCAGGCCGGCGAGCGCACCAGCCACCTGTTCCGCCTCGCCAACCACCACAACGCGATGGTCGTGGGCACCGGCGACCTGAGCGAGCTGGCGCTGGGCTGGTGCACCTACGGCGTGGGTGACCACATGTCGCACTACAACGTCAACGCCAGCGTGCCCAAGACGCTGGTCAAGCACCTCGTGCGCTGGGTGGCGGGCAAGGGCGAGTTCGGGCCGGACTGCAGCCAGACGCTGATCGACGTGGTCGAGACCGAGATCAGCCCGGAGCTGGTCCCGGGCAACGCGGACGGCCAGCCGCAGCAGTCGAGCGAATCGAGCGTCGGGCCTTACGAGCTGCAGGACTTCCACCTCTACTACACGCTGCGCTTCGGCTTCGCGCCGTCGAAGGTGGCCTTCCTCGCGCTGCACACCTGGGGCGACGCACAGACCGGCCGCTGGCCCGAGGGCATCGGCGCCCACAACGCCTACCCGCTGCCCGAGATCAAGCGCCACCTGCGCACCTTCCTGTGGCGCTTCTTCAAGACCAGCCAGTTCAAGCGGAGCTGCGTGCCGAACGCACCGAAGGTCGGTTCGGGCGGATCGCTCTCGCCGCGGGGCGACTGGCGCGCGCCGAGCGATGCAGAAGCCACGGTCTGGCTGGGCGATCTGGATCGCGTGCCCGATTGAGTGGTGGCCGGCGGCCACAATCCCTGCTTGTTTTCCCTCGTTGCACTGGATCTGCATGTCGCCGCGCTCCCTGACTTCTCTTGCCGCCGCACTGGTGGCGCTGACCGGCTGTGCCCACGGGCCGGCGACGACGACCGTGGCCGCTGCAGTCCCCGCGCCAGCGGCCTCCGCCGTCCGACCACCCGGCGCCGCCAGTGCGCCGACAGGGGTTGCGCCCGCAGCGGGTGCGCCAGCAGTGGCAGTCCTGCCACCGGTGGTCAATCCGCTGCCGCTGTTCGCGCTGGTGACCCGCGATGCGAAACGCTTCGGCGGGATGATCACCGCGTGGCAGAA
Organism: Pseudomonadota bacterium; assembly: GCA_041192465.1. Classification (GTDB taxonomy): domain Bacteria; phylum Pseudomonadota; class Gammaproteobacteria; order Burkholderiales; family Burkholderiaceae_C; genus Sphaerotilus. The sequence goes on from JBEEMX010000216.1 coordinate 5,917, forward strand.
GGACGAGAAGGTCTGGCTGGAGCTGTCGGAGCACGACTTCAACGTGCCGTTTTTCCTGTCCCCCAAGATCGCGGGCGGCATCGGCGAAGGTGGCGTGCTCGGTGG
>JBEEMX010000217.1:0-5864 GCA_041192465.1 Pseudomonadota bacterium
CTGGCGCCGTGGATCCACCTCTGCACCTACTACCTGTTCGCCGTGACCTGGGGGCAGCGGATCGCGCTGACCTTGCTGACCTGGGTCTATCTGTTCCTCCTCGCGCCGCTGCTGTTTGCGCTGCACGCCCTGGTGCTGCACGCCTGGGGCCTGCTGGCCATGCCGCTGCTGCACCTGCTGTTCGGCGTGATGGTGGCCATCATCGGTTTCGTGGCGCTCTATGGCTGGGCCATGGGCTGGGCCAACGCACGCCTGCAACCCATTCCCATCCCCTGAATCCACCCATGCCCCTGCCGACCCCCTCCCCCACTGTCCTGCCACGGTTGCATCGCCTGCGACGGCTGCCCTGGCGCCGGATCGCCGCCGCCGCGGTGACTTGCCTCACGCTGGCACCTGCCGGCGCACAGGTCAGCGCCGGCACCCCGCCCATGGACAGCCTGTGCCCCCCCGGTGCGCTGGTGGACGCAGCGTTCCGAGACGCTGCAGTGCTGACCATGCGGCAGCTCGTCGTGCGCGCACCGGGCCAGAACAGCCACGGGGCCGTGCGCCGCGCGCTGGCCGCCGCCCACATCGACAGCCAGAAACGCCCCTGGCACCACATCGCCGCCTACGAAGGCAACCTCGGCCTGATCGGCGCGCTGCGGGTCGATCCCAGCCTGCGCACCGAAGCCGGCGACTGGCTGCGCTGGCAGGTGCGCCACCTGCCGTTGCGGGGCGCGGACCAAGGGGTGCTGCACGACCGCTGGGTGCTGGCGGACGGCACGCAGGAGTCGATGTGCCCGCCCGACATCGACGCCCGCCACTGCAACCAGATCGACGCCACCGACAGCACCATCGCCTCGCTGTTCCTCATGGCCAAAGCCTACGTGGACAACGGCGGGGACGCGGCGCTGCTGCGCGAGCCGGCGGTGCGGCTGGCGCTGGAGCGGGCCGCGGCCACGCTGCTCAAGCTGCAGCAGACCAACGGCCTGAGCTGGGCAAAGCGCAGCCACCCGGTGGCCTACCTGATGGACGCCGTGGAGGTGGCGGCCGGCTGGCGCGCGCTGGCCCATCTGCAGGACAAGGTATGGACACAGCCCCAGGCAGCGCAGACCAGCCGCGACCGTGCCCAGCGCACCGGCAGCGGCGTCGAGCAACAGCTCTGGGATGCGGGCGCCGGCCTGTGGCGGGTCAGCCAGGACGCCGCCTCGGCGCAGACCAGCCGCTGGTACCCCGACACGATGGCGCAGGCATGGCCGCTGCTGTGGAGCACGTCCGGCCAGCCCGCCAGCTTCAACGCCTCGCGCAGCGCCTGGCCCCGCGCCGCCGCCCAGTGGCGCACCAACGACAACGCCTGGCAGGCCCGCAACGTCGATCCGGCCGGGTTCTGGTGGCCGGCGGCGGCCGTGGCGGCGCACTGCGTCGGCGACACCGCAGCGGCGGTGGACTGGGTGGCGCGTGCGCGTGCCGCGTGGCTCAAGCCGGCCGCGCCGTTCGCCTGGCCCTTCCAGGTGAGTGACCTGCTGTGGCTGCTCTGGCTGGCCGAGCCGGGGCCGCCGCAGGCGCCGTTGCCAACACCCGTTCCCGCCGGCTGATCGCACCCCCTTCACCACGCCATTCCACGATTCAGGAGAGAACACCATGCCCCCCAACCACCCCAACATCCCCACCCGACTCGCTGCCGCCCTGCTGCTCGCACTGGGCCTGCTCGCCCCCGGTGCCCAGGCCGCCGTGGTCCGCGACACGCTGGTGATGCTGGTGCCCGATGGCGCCAACGTCGCGGCGTGGCCGGTCAAGGTCTGGACCGATTCGGCCGCCGAGGAAGGCATCCGCCTGCAGACGATGACGGACACGCAGTTCCTCGCGCTCGGCACTGGCGCCGCGGCGCAGATCGCCGGCCTGATCCTGCCCGACAGCGCCCACCAGCAGGCCAGCGACGCGGTGGTCGCCGCCGTGACGCAGTACGCCAACCTCGGCGGCAAGCTGATGCTGGTCTATGACGCGGGCGCGTTGACGGCCAGCGGTGTCTACGCGCCGGGCAAGTCGCGCTTCTCGGCGCTGGCCGGGGTGGACTACGCGCTCTACGACACGCTGCTCGACCGCATGGTGGGCTTCGGCCCGGTGGTGAGCGACAGCACCACCCTCGACAGCCTGCGCATGCCCCCGGGCAAGTCCATGGCCTGGGCAGCGCCCACCACACTGGCACGCACGACCAGCACCAGCACGCAGTTCGTGCAGACCACCACCGCCGACCCCGTGGGCACGAAGGCCATGCGCAGCTTCATCGAGGCCCGCGCGCTCAAGCGCATCGACGAAAGCTCGCGCAACGTGCGCAGCGCCCAGACGATGACCACGCAGGCCGTGCGCGACCTGCTTGGCCTGAACAGCCTGCCAACGACCACCAGCCTCAAGCTGGCCCCCAAGGTCACGGACACCACGCCCCTGTCGGCGAGCACGGCAACGACAACCACCACCTCCACGACCACCCGGTTCGCCACAGCCGCCACGACCGCGCCGCTGAAGGCCATCAGCAGCTACGGCTACGGCTACCTCGACTACTTCACCTTCGTCACGCAAGGCAGCTACGCCGGCACACCCTACCTCACCTCGCCCGACCACGGACTGGTCGCCGGCAGCCGCCCGGTGGGCAGCGGCAACGTGCTGTTCGTCAACCTGCCGCTGGGCTACTTCAAGGCCATCGGCACCGACAGCGCCCCGTTGCACGGTTTCCTCAACCTCTTCGCCCGCCAGCACGTCCAGATGCCGACGATGTCCGTGCAGCCCAAGGGCATCGGTGGGCTGGTCTACAACTGGCACGTCGATGACGGCGACGACCTGACCGCCGATCTGAAGGCGCTGCTGGACGCCAACGTGCTGCTCAAGCGCGGCCCGTTCTCGATCCACTTCACGGCCGGGCCGGACACCGTCGCCCTTGGCGATGGCCTGGGGATGCACCTGGACACCAGCACAGCCTCGCAGACGCAGTTCAAGCGCGTGAAGTCGCTGGCGGTCGGGCACGAGCTGGCCTCGCACGGGGGCTGGAACCACGACCTCTACGGCCTGGGCGCCAGCGAGACCAACCAGGCGCTCTACCAGCCCTGGCTGGAGCTGAACTTCGCAGCCGTGGAGCGCCAATACGGCAAGAAGACCACCGAATACTCGGCACCCCAGGGCAACAACCCGACCTGGGCGGTGAACTGGCTGGAGAACCGCGGCGTCACTGGCATGTACTTCGTCGGCGACACGGGGGCAGCGGCGGTGCGGTCCTGGCGGGCAGGCAGCCGCCTGAGCAACAAGGTCTGGAGCTTCCCGCTGTCGCCGTTCGAGAAGTACGGCACCTTCGAGGAGTTCGAGGAGTTCGGCGTGACCGACGCGGTGTCGGGCCAGTGGCTGCTCGACCTGCAGACCTTCGTGGTGAACAAGCGCACCAACCGCATGTTCTACAACCACCCGCCCGGCGCCCGCGCCCACGTCCCGGCCCTCGCGCCACTGATGACCGCCGCCGACACGCTGCAGGCCGCCGGCAAGTTCCGCTGGTACACGATGACGCAGCTCGCCCAGTTCGGCGAGCGCCGGCTGGCCACCACCTGGAGCGCCGCCAGCAGCCTCGGCATCGCCACCTTCACGGCCGCACACCCGACCTCGCTGACCGACATGACCTGGCTGCTGCCCAAGGCGCGCTACGCCGCCCCGCGCATCACGGCCGGCGCCGGCTCGGTCAACACCGCCGATGCGACCGACTGGGTCGTCACCGCCACCAGCGGCACCGCGCTGAAGTTCACCGCCGCAGAGCGTTGATCCCACCACGCCCAAGGAGCTGACATGATCCAACAACCCTTGCAACGCCTCGCCGGCGCACTGCTGCTGGCCGGCCTGACCGCCTTCACCGCCGCAGCACACGCCGCCCCGATCAAGGACAGCCTCGTGCTGCTCGTGCCCGACAACGCCGATCTCAACAGTTGGCAGGTCAAGGTCTGGGCCGACACGGCGCAGGAAGAAGGCTACCGGCTGCAGACGATGACCGACGCGCAGTTCCTGGCGCTCGGCACCACCTCGGCGGCCAACATCGCCGGCCTCGTCGTGCCCGACAGCGCCCACATCCAGGCCAGCGACGCGGTGGTCGCCGCCATCAAGCAGTACGCCAACCTCGGCGGCAAGCTGATGCTGGTCTATGACGCGGGCGCACTGACCAGCTCGGCCGTCTACGCGCCGGTCAAGTCGCGTTTTTCGGATCTGGTGGGCGTGGACTACGTGCTGTACGAGTCGCTGCGGGACCGGGTGGTCGGCTTCGGGCCGGTGGTCGGCACGCGGGCGCGGCTGGACAGCCTGTCGCTGCCACCGGGCAAGTACGCGCCGTGGGGCGCCGTGACCAGCGTGGCGGGCGCGGCGCCGGCAGCGGCCTTCGTGCCGGCGTCGCCCGTGGACGCGGGCGGGTCGAAGCACATGCGCCCGGCCATCGAGGCGCGGGCCCTGCGCGCCGTCGATGAAGGCTCGGTCAACGTCCGGCTGCTGCGCACGCAGACGCTGCGCAACCTGCTGGGCCTGAGCAGCAACCCGGTGTCGGCCGCGGGCGCGGCGGTCACGGTCACGTCCAAGGTCGCCACCGCCTCGCCGGCCATCGACCAGCACGTCGGCGATGTCGTCGCCAACACCACGACCCTGCTCAAGACCCTGCTGCAAGGCAGCACCACCGTCAACGTCACCGGCACCCCCACCGCCGCCGACACCCAGCTCAACGCCATCAGCGGCTACGGCTACGGCACGATCGACTACTTCAGCTACGTCACGCAGGGCAGCTTCCCCGGCAGCGTCTACCTGTCCTCGCCCGACCACGGGCTGGTGGCCGGCGTGCGCCCGACGGGCAGCGGCAAGGTGATGTTCGTCAATCTGCCGCTGGGCTACTTCAAGGCCATCGGCACCGACAGCGCGCCGCTGCACGGCTTCCTCAACCTCTTCGCCACCGAACAGGTGGGGCTGCCCAAGATGTCGATGCAGCCGCGCGGCAAGGGCGGGCTGATCTACAACTGGCACGTCGATGACGGCGACGATCTGCTGTCGGACGCGAAGTACCTGCTCGACAGCACCTCGGTGCTCAAGCGCGGACCGTTCTCGATCCACTTCACCGCCGGCCACGACGTGGTGACACCGGGCGACAACAACGGCATGTTCCTGGACACCAACCCGAAGTCGCAAGACCTCGTGCGGCGACTGGGCAACCTCGGCACCTGGGCGGGCAAGCTCCCGGTCCAGCACGAACTCGGCTCCCACGGCGGCTGGAACCACGACCTCTACGGACTCGGCGCCAACGAGACCAACGCCGCCACCTACCTGCCCTGGCTGGAGCTGAACTTCGCCGCCATCGAGCGCGTGACGGGCAAGAAGATCCGCGAATACTCGGCCCCGGTCGGCAACAACCCGACCTGGGCGGTGAACTGGCTGGAGAACCGTGGCGTCAACAGCATGTACTTCGTCGGCGACACCGGCGCGCCCGGCGTGCGCTCGTGGCGGGCCGGCAACCGGCTGTCGAAGGCGCTGTGGAGCTACCCGATCGTGCCGCTGGGCAAGTACGCCACCTTCGAGGAATTCGATCTGTTCGGCGTGTCGAACGCGACCTCAGGCCAGTGGCTGATCGACCTGCAGGACTTCGTGGTCAACCACCGCACCAACCGCCTGTTCTACAACCACCCGCCCGGCGCCCGCGGCCACCTGCCGGCCCTGCAACCGATGCTGGCGCGGGCCGATCTGCTGCAGGTCTTCGGGCAGTTCCAGTGGTACACGATGGGCCAGATGGCGGCGTTCTCGCAGCAGCGCCTGGCCACGACCTGGAGTGCCGCCACCGCCAGCGGCCTGACCACGTTCAACGCCAGCCACCCGACCTCGCTGAA
>JBEEMX010000218.1:0-5852 GCA_041192465.1 Pseudomonadota bacterium
AACAGCACCGTGAGCGAACGGAAGGTCGGCACCACGTCCTGCACGCCGTCCAGCGCAGCGTCCGTCCCCTGCCCCGCGCGGACCCGCTCGGCCAAGCGCATCACCCCCGTGTGGTGCGCCGGATCGATCGCAGCGCCAAACTCCACCGTCCACGCGGCATCGCCCAGTGACAGCAACCTCGCTGCCGGTCGATGGTTCTCTGCGTCTTTGCGCACATCGTCTCCTTGTTCAGGTCTTCTCCAGCACGTCGCGCATGCCATTCCTGTGACTTTTATTTCACGCACATGTAAGCACATCGAACAGTAGAACCACGCCGGTACCGATTTTTCGCTTTCATGTTTTCATATTTATCAAAAAAATCAGGGTCCACCCTTGGTAAATGAAAATCACCTATCTGTTCATCAGATAAAATTTTTGAAAAAAATTGCAGCGCATGCAGCATGTTCTGCCATTTGAACGCAAAGATCATCATCATCGATGACTTAAAGTCTCGATTTGATAAAAATTGACCTCCTACCATTCAATTACCCCTCAAGACACCATACTTTCGAAGAGGTTAAGAGATACCCCACGAACCGGCACTGCATTCAAGTTGAATCGGCCATAAAATTATCCCCACCCGCAAAAACAGCGGGGGAAGTCCCAATAAACTTAAGGAGTGGATAATGACCATTCAGCGCAGTGTCCGGCAACTGCCGGCGCATCTCCTCCGCACGGCAGTCACCATTGGCGCAGTCTTGCTGGCCTGTCAGGCCCAAGCTGTCGCACCGCGATTGCTGCCACAAGCCCAACCTCAGGCCCAGGCGCCGCGTCAAGCCGTACAGGCAGCTCCGCAACAGCAGCCTGCATCCGGTAGAAACGAACACGGTCACAGTGGCGGCAATGGGCCGGCACCACACGTTGAAACCGGGCACAACGGGCACAGCGGCGGCAATGGGCCGGCACCACACGCTGAAACCGGGCACAACGGTCACCAGGATCATGGCGACCAAGGTCGTGGTCGTGACGTGCATAACCACAACGAAGGACCGCATGGCCGCCCGCCTGCAGTCCGCCCGCAAGTCAATCCACACCCGCCGCGCCCGGTCGTCGTCGTGCCGCCGTGCAAGCGCGGTGGCCCTGGCATCACGCCCTGCTGATCCGCGTGACGCGATGAAAAAAGCCCGCCGGGGCATTCCTGGCGGGCTTTTTGCGTTGCAGCGACTCAGAACCCTCAGGCCGTCACGCCCTTGGCCACGTCCGCGTACTCCTCGATCTGGTCGAAGTTCAGGTACGTGTAGATCTTGCTGCTGTCCTTGTTGATCACGCCCATGTCGGCGGCGTATTCGGCCACCGTCGGGATGCGGCCCAGCTTGGACGCGATCGCCGCCAGTTCGGCCGATGCCAGGTACACGAAGGTGTTCTTGCCCAGGCGGTTCGGGAAGTTGCGGGTCGAGGTCGAGACCACCGTCGCGCCTTCACGCACCTGCGCCTGGTTGCCCATGCACAGCGAGCAGCCCGGCATCTCGGTGCGCGCACCGGCCGCGCCGAACACGCCGTAGTGGCCTTCCTTGGTCAGTTCCTGCGCATCCATCTTGGTCGGTGGGGCGATCCACAGCTTCACAGGGATGTCGCGCTTGCCTTCGAGCAGCTTGGAGGCTGCACGGAAGTGCCCGATGTTGGTCATGCAAGAACCGATGAAGACCTCGTCGATCTTGGCGCCGGCCACCGCGGACAGCAGCTTGGCGTCGTCCGGGTCGTTCGGACAGCACAGCACCGGCTCGGTCAGCTCGTTCAGGTCGATCTCGATCACGGCCGCGTATTCGGCGTCCGCGTCGGCTTCGAGCAGGTTCGGGTTGGCCAGCCAGGCTTCGACCTTCTCGATGCGGCGGGCCAGCGTGCGGGCGTCGGCGTAACCGTCGGCGATCATGTTCTTCATCAGCACGGTGTTGCTGGTGAGGTATTCCTTGATCGGCGCCGGGTTCAGCTTGACCGTGCAGCCCGCGGCCGAGCGTTCAGCCGAAGCGTCGGACAGCTCGAACGCCTGTTCGACCTTCAGGTCCGGCAAACCTTCGATTTCGAGGATGCGGCCCGAGAACACGTTGATCTTTCCGGCCTTGGCCACCGTCAGCAGACCGGCCTTGATGGCGTACAGCGGGATCGCGTGGACGAGGTCGCGCAGCGTGATGCCCGGCTGCATCTGGCCCTTGAAGCGCACCAGCACCGATTCCGGCATGTCCAGCGGCATCACGCCGGTGGCAGCACCGAAAGCGACCAGACCGGAACCCGCCGGGAAGCTGATACCGATCGGGAAACGGGTGTGCGAGTCGCCACCGGTGCCGACGGTGTCGGGCAGCAGCAGGCGGTTCAGCCACGAGTGGATCACGCCGTCGCCCGGACGCAGCGAGACGCCGCCACGGCTGGAGATGAACTTGGGCAGCTCGCGGTGGGTCTTGACATCGACCGGCTTCGGGTACGCCGCGGTGTGGCAGAACGACTGCATCACCAGATCGGCCGAGAAGCCCAGGCAGGCCAGATCCTTCAGCTCGTCGCGGGTCATCGGGCCGGTGGTGTCCTGCGAACCCACGGTCGTCATCTTCGGCTCGCAGTAGGTGCCGGGGCGCACGCCCTGGCCTTCCGGCAGACCGACGGCACGGCCGACCATCTTCTGCGCCAGCGTGAAGCCGGCCTTGGTGGCGGTGGGCGTCGAGGGCAGGCGGAACAGCGTCGAGGCGGGCAGGCCCAGGAACTCGCGCGCCTTGGCAGTCAGCGAGCGGCCGATGATCAGGTTGATGCGGCCGCCGGCGCGCACTTCGTCGAACAGCACGTCGCTCTTGAGCTTGAACTCGACGACCGTCTCGCCGTTGCGCACGATCTTGCCGTCATAGGGACGCACATCGACCACGTCGCCCATTTCGAGCTTGGTCACGTCGACTTCGATCGGCAGCGAGCCGGAGTCTTCCTGCGTGTTGAAGAAGATCGGGGCGATCTTGCCGCCGAGCGTGACGCCGCCGAAGCGCTTGTTCGGCACGAACGGGATGTCCTGGCCGGTGGCCCAGATCACCGAGTTGGTGGCCGACTTGCGCGAAGAACCCGTGCCGACCACGTCACCGACGTAAGCGACGAGGTTGCCCTTCTTCTTCAGGTCTTCGATGAACTGCATCGGGCCGCGCTTGCCGTCGTCCTCGGGCACGAACGCCGCGCCTTCGCGGGTGTTCTTCAGCATCGCGAGGTAGTGCAGCGGGATGTCCGGGCGGCTCCACGCGTCCGGGGCCGGGGACAGGTCGTCGGTGTTGGTCTCGCCGGGCACCTTGAACACGGTCACGGTGATCGACTGGGGGACTTCCGGGCGGGTCGTGAACCACTCGGCGTTGGCCCACGACTGCATGACTTCCTGCGCCTTGGCGTTGCCGGCCTTGGCCTTCTCGGCGACGTCGTTGAAGAAGTCAAACATCAACAGGGTCTTCTTCAACCCTTCGGCCGCGACACCCGCCACTTCGGCGTCATCGAGCAGCTCGATCAGCGGATGCACGTTGTAGCCGCCCACCATGGTGCCGAGCAGCTCGGTGGCCTTGGCCTTGGAAACCAGCGCGACGGCGATGTCACCGTGCGCGACAGCGGCCAGGAACGACGCCTTGACCTTGGCCGCATCGTCCACGCCCGGGGGCACGCGGTGCGTCAGCAGGTCCAGCAGGAACGCGTCCTCGCCAGCCGGCGGGTTCTTGATCAGCTCGATCAGGTCGGCGACCTGCTTGGCCTCCAGCGGCAGCGGCGGGATGCCGAGGGCGGCGCGTTCGGCGGCGTGTTCACGATAGGCTTGCAGCATGAGGGGGCTCCGTGCGGGGTGGCTGGGCTTGGGGTAAGTCCGGTATTTTATGTCTTATATAAGACTTGCCAAGGGAAAGTACGCACTGTCCGTGGTGATCTCGCCATGCCAGCGGCCGTGCGACTGTCCTGCATCAGATCTTCTGTGTCGGATGAACGCAGTCATCGACCATGCGCTGACCGATCTTGGAATTCATCAGCATGGATTTGTTGGCAATTTGCAGCCAGACCACACCGGCCTTCTTGTCTTCCAGACGGACAGCGCCGGTCGTGGTCGGCTCAGGCGCGAGCAGGTACTTCTTGCCCTTGTGCTGGATGCGGAAGTAGCCCGCCTTCTCCGGTGCGCCTTCGACGGCAATGGTCTGGTTGAACTCGCACTCCTGGGCGCCGGTCAGCACCCGCTCGGCATTGGTGAGTTGTTCTTCGGTGAGGTCAGCGAGCGGCGCGGGCTGGGCAGGCGCGGGCTTGGCCTTTTTCGTGACGGCGAGCGCTGGGCCGGCGGTCAGCGCACAGGTGGCAGCAATCAGGGCGGCGATCAAAGGACGAACAGCAGCGTGGGACATCAAGGACTCCGAAGACGGACGGGCGGGAGCGAACCATATCGGAGCACCCACGGGACAGGGTGACCGCGGAACACGGGGACGTGCAGTTTGCCGCACCGCATGTCCCCGCCTGTAGCAGGGCGTAGCCGCGGGTTCCCGTTTGAAACCGATGAGTACCGTCTCGGTGCAGTCTCGGTACCGTCACTCCAGGTCAAAAAAGGCGAGGCGCACCTCGCCCGGCATCTGGCCAGCGCCGTGGACCGAAGTGCGGTGCGCACGTTCGAGCACATGCCAGAAGTAGCGGTAGCTGGCCCGGTCGTGCAGCGTGTCCTGCCCATGGTGGCGGTGGCGGATCGGGCCCCAGCCGTTGGCCTGGGCGTCCAGCAGGATCTCGGCGGCCTGATCGACTTCGGCCGTGGTGGGCGAGAAGGCATCGACGATCGCACGGATCTGGTCGGGGTGGATGCTCCACATCCGGGTGTAGCCGAGTTGCCGGCACGCCATGGTTGCCGCTTCTTGCAACGCTGACATGTGCTTGAACTCGGTCACCACGCAGTGCGAGGGCACCTTGCGCCAGGCGTGGCACGCCGCGGCGATCTCCAGCTTGGCCCGCATCACCAGCGGATGCTCGAACTGGCCCTTGACCGTCATGCCGCTTTGCGGAATGGCGCCGCGGTGGTCCGACACGAAGTCCATCAGCCCGAACGACAGCGATTCGATGCGCGGATGCGCCGCCAGCGCCTGCACCTCGCGCAAGGCGCCGTGGGTCTCGACCAGGGCATGCACGGGGATCTGGCGCGACACGCCGTGGCGTGCGATCGCCTCGTCGATCACGCCGACCGCCCGCGCCAGATCAGCGATGCCACGCGGTTTGGGCACCATCAGGTAGGCCAGCCGCTCGCCCGCCCGCCCGACCACGACATCCACCATGCGCTCGAATGCCGGGTGATCGACGGCCTGCACCCGGGCGCCTACCCGACCGAAGTGGTTCTGGGGCGACTGGACCAGCTCGGCGATCAGGTGCGCGTGCTCGATTTCACCGCCCACGGGGGCACCGTCTTCGCCGTCCAGCGTGATGTCAAAGACCGGACCAAGCTCTGCCTGCAATTCCAGGCTCTTGCGCATGCGCAGTTCGACGCCGGCGTAGTGGTCGCAGACGGGCAGCTCGGGCACGGCGGCCTCGCTTGCGTCGAACAGGGCATCGCGGGGATGGACTTTGTGCATCTCACACCTCAAAGCTCAGAGCGCAAAGAAAAAGGCCGGCGCCCGAGGCAGCCGGCCTTCCATTGTGGACCTGTGGCGCAGGATCAGAGCAGATGCTTGACGCCGTCCTTCTCGCCTTCCAGCTCGGCCAGGGTCTTGTTGATGCATTCCTGCGAGAACGCATCGATGGCGAGTCCTTCGACGATCTTGTACTCGCCACCTGCGCAGGTGACCGGGTAGCCGAACATCGTCTCGGCCGGGATGCCGTATTCGCCACCGGACGGAATGCCCATCGTGACCCAG
>JBEEMX010000219.1:0-5852 GCA_041192465.1 Pseudomonadota bacterium
TGACGGCGCTGAACGAGCAGCCGCGTTCCTTGCTGAGCCGCTCCGGCTTCGACACGCTGCTGGGAGCGCAAGGCCACGCTGCCACGCTGGCTGCGGCGTTGGCGGCCTTGGCGGCGCTGGCAGCGGTCAACGCGGGTCCGGCAGGCTCCAATCCAGCAGGTTGAACCACAGCGCCTGCGTGCCACCCATGCGCCAGACCTCCGCGTCGAACACCAGCCCGGCCAGCAAGGTCACTGGTTCGACCACATCGGCCGCAACAGGGTCACGGCGAAGCACGTCCAGCAGCACCACCAGCGCCCGTGCCAGCGCCACCTGCTGGGCCGAAGACGCCAGCCCGTCCGCCACATCACCCACCAGCGCCAGCACCGGGGCCAGCGCGGCGGCCACCTGCCGTGACCAGGGCAGCCCGGCCTCCACAGGGCGAATCGCGGGCACCTCACCGTGCGTGCGCTGCCCTGCCAGCCGATCGCCGCGCTCAGCCTTGCTGCGCACGTCCAGCCACAAACCGAACGCCTCGGTCCACAGGTAGGCCAGCGACAGCAAGCCCTCCGCCGGCCCGCTGACCAGCTCGAACTCGATCTCCCACACCGGCAGCGTCCGGCCACCACCGTCGATCTGCCCGACATCCAGCGCCAGCTCGACCACCGCGCCTTCGGCCCGCACCTCGGCGTGGGTGCGGGTGATGTCGGTGGAGAACTGCAGCACCAGATCGGCAGGGGTGCGGCCGGCGCGGGTCAGCAGCGCCAGCAGTGCGGCACCGGCGGGCGTGTCAGCGTGGCGCTCCAGCGACAGCGCGGGCGTTGCCTCACCCGAGTCGGCGCCGAGCGGGGTGTTGTGCTCCAGCCGCGTCATCAGGCCGTCGCCTCGGCCCTTGAGCGTCTGCACCCACCCGTCGTCCTCCTGCCGCAGCCGCAGCGCGAAGGCTGAGCGCGCCAGCAGGCGGTCGTCGGTGTCGAAGTAGCGGGCGCGCAGGCGGGTGGTGCGGGCGTCGGCGCCGGACAGGGCCTCGGTCAGGCGGGCGCGGGACTCGGGAGGTACCTGGAACTTGAGTTCGATTTCTTGCATGGGGGTGGACCCGGCGGGCCTGTAAAATCAACCGCTTACTCTACCTCTGACGCCTCGTCGCCACACCGCCATGCCGCTCTTCTGGAAGCACTACAAGTCCGAGACCACCCAGTTCATCGAGAGCCTGAAGCAGCAGGATCCGAAGCTGGAGCAGCGCCAGCGCGAAGGCCGCAGCCTGCTGTGGGACCGCGAACAGAACCGCAGCGCACAGGGCGAATTCAACACCGCCAACGTGCCCCAGCAGCCCTACGTCTACCAGACCAAGGGCTGATCCCCGGCATGCTCCCTGACACCAGCGCCGCCGCGTCGCACGCCGACCCGGCGGCGCTGGCGTTGGCGCATCTGTATGGCGAGCCGCTGTTCGCGCTGCCGCAGGATCTCTACATCCCGCCCGAGGCACTGGCGGTCTACCTCGACGCCTTCGAGGGGCCGCTGGACCTGCTGCTCTACCTGATCCGCCGGCAGAATTTCAACATCCTCGACATCCCGATGGCCGAGGTGACGCGCCAGTACCTGGCCTACGTCGACCAGCTCCGCGAACACCACCTCGAACTCGCCGCCGAGTACCTGCTCATGGCCGCGATGCTGATCGAGATCAAGTCGCGCATGTTGCTGCCGCCGCGCCAGGTGACGGCCGACCAGGAAGCGGCCGATCCGCGGGCCGAGCTGGTGCGGCGGCTGCTGGAGTACGAGCGCATCAAGCTCGGCGCGGCCAGGATCGACCAGTTGCCGCTGCTCGGACGCGACCTGCTGGCGGCTGCGGTCCACATCGAGCAGGCGCTGGAGGTGCCTCTGCCGGAGGTGCGGCCCATCGACCTGCGCAACGCCTGGGCGGATGTGCTGCAGCGCGCCAAGCTGACGCAGCGCCACCACATCGGCCGCGAGGCGCTGTCGGTGCGTGAACACATGACGCTGGTGCTGCGGGCCCTGCAGGGGCGGCGCTTCGTCGAGTTCCACGAGCTGTTCGACGTGACCCGCGGTGTGCCGGTGCTGGTCGTGACCTTCATCGCGATGCTGGAGCTGGCCCGCGAGCGGCTGCTGGAGATCACGCAGGCCGAGGCATTTGCGCCCATCTACGTCCGCCTGACCTACACACCCACCTAAGCCGCCCGCCCTACACTGCACGAAAAATCCCTCTGGAGTGTGCAGATGTCAACAATCCAAGCCGGCATTGCGGCCCGCGTTCCGGCCCACGGCCGCTACCTCAGCCTGGCACTGCGTCCCGGTGCCGACGCCGTCGCGCGCACCACGCTGCAGGCGCTGGCCAGTGAGGCCGACGGGCTGCACACTGTCGTCGGCCTGGGTGCCACGCTGGTGGCACGGCTGGATGTGGCCGTACCTGGCCTGCGCAGCTTCAGCGCACCACCGGCAAGCCGGGTCGATCTGCCAGCCACCCCTGCCGAGCTGTGGCTGTGGCTGCGCAGCGAGGACGACCCCGGTGCGCTGCTGCAGCGCGGTCGCGTGCTGGCCCGCCTGCTGGCGCCCGCCTTCGATGTCACGCACGAACTGGCCGCCTTCCGCCACCAGGACGGCCGCGATCTGACCGGCTACGAGGACGGCACCGAGAACCCCACCGGCCGCGACATGGTGGACACCATCGGCGTGCAGGGCCAGGGACCAGGGCTGGACGGCGGTAGCTTCGTCGCCGTTCAGCAGTGGGAGCACGCGCTGGACCGCTTCGACCGCTTTGACCGCACCACGCAGGACCGCATGGTCGGCCGCCGCCGCGACGACAACGTCGAACTCGACGATGCCCCACCCAGCGCCCACGTCCAGCGCACCGCACAGGAGAGCTTTGCGCCCGAAGCCTTTGTCGTGCGGCGTTCGATGCCGTGGATCGAGGGGGCGCGCTGCGGCCTGCACTTCACCGCGTTCGCCACCGGTTTTGATGCCTTCGAGGCACAGCTCGCCCGCATGGCCGGGGTCGAGGACGGTGTGGTCGATGACCTCTTCCGCTTCAGTCAGCCGGTGAGCGGAGCCTATTTCTGGTGCCCGCCCACGGGCCGCCGCGGGCTCGATCTGAGCCGCATCCTCGGTGGCGGTTCGGGTTCAATCTGATCAAGAGCTGCGTGATTTGCCGTTTCCACGCAGTGAACAAACGGCAGGCACGGCATAAGATGCCCGCAGCGAATCTGCTGTTTCCGGGCCATCTGCCCGGCCAGACGCTGACAACCCGCTCCGATGACCTCCCTGCACCGCCCGATCACCGCTCTGCTGGTCCTGCTGCTGTCCGCAACCGGGAGCTTGGCAGCGGGCGCGACGGACGAATTTCTCTACACCGTACAGCCGGGCGATTCAGTCTGGACGGTGACCACACGCCTCCTGCGCGATCCGCGCCACTGGGGTGAACTGCGTCAGAGCAACCAGCTCATCGGCGACCGGCTGCGTCCGGGGCAGGTGTTGCGTATCCCGGCACCCTGGCTGCGGCTGACGACGCCTGAAGCCCGGCTCGCGGCGCTGCAGGGCGAGGTCATGCTCAACAGCGGTACCGGCTGGATCGCCGCCCGCACCGACGCCCTCCTCCCGCCCGGCACCTGGCTGCGCACCTCCGCAAAAGGCACGGCGACGCTGCTGCTGCAGGACGGCACCCGGGTGCTGGTGCGCCCCGACAGCGAGCTGCGGCTGGTGCCGATGGAGGCCGCACAACTTGATGCGTGGCTGAAGGCACAGTCCGCCCCTGCAGACCGGACCCATGCCAGACCCGCGGACACCACCGCCCCGGTGCGCATAGAACTGCTGCGCGGTGGGCTGGAAAACGCCGTCCAGCCACAGTCCGGTCAGCACCGCTTCGAAGTCCGCACACCCTCGGCGGTCACCACCGTGCGCGGCACCGAGTTCCGGATCTCGGCCGATGGCGACACCAGCCGGGCCGAGGTGGTCCACGGCGCAGTGGCGTTCGGCAACCCGCTTGGCCAGGTCGAACTGGCCACCGCCACCGGATCCCGCACCGAGCGCGGCGCACCACCCGCCGCCGCCGTGCCCCTGCTGCCAGCGCCGGATCTCCAGCCCGTGGCAGACCCGGTCTCCCCGGACCAGCTCCAGTCGCTGGCCCTGCCGGCGCTGGTCGGTGCCGTGGCTTACCGCACGCAGTGGCTGACCGATGAAACACTGGCCCGCCTGCTCCATGAAGGCGTGAACGAGGCACCGCGGCCGGGCGATCCGGGCCTGCCCGACGGCCGCTACCGGCTGCGCGTGCGCGGCATCGATGCGGCGGGGCTTGAAGGCCTGTCCGCCGAACGCACGCTGGTGATCGCCACGCCGCTCCCGCCGCCGCCGCCCCCACCTGCGCCGCCCCGTGCGCCCGGTCTCGACGCCCGCCGCAACGGCCAGCGCCTTGAACTCCGCTGGTCGCCGGCAGACCCGCTGGGTCCGATGGACTGCATCCAGGTGCAAGTGGCGCTGGATGCTCGCTTCACCGCCGTGGTGCTGGACGAACCCAACCCGCTGGACCACCTGAACCTGCCTCTGCCCCGGCCTGTGCGGCCAGGGCCTATCCACATCCGCGTTCGCGTGCTGCAGCCCGGTGGTGGCCGCAGCGGCTGGTCCGAGCCGCGTGTCTTCGACCCCCGCTCGCCCCAGGAGCCCACGCCGTGATCCAGCCGCCCCCCTTCGCCCGCAGAACCCTCGCCCTGTGGCTGATGCCAGCCCCCTGGTGGTTCGCGGCCATGCTGACGACACTGCTGCTGCTAACCGCCGGGCCGGTGGTCGAACGGTTCGATCTCGCGGTCCACGACCTGCTGACCCGCGAAGTGGTCAACCCCCTGTCCGGCGGCCCGAGTGCCCCGGCCGACAGCATCGTGGTCGCCATCGACGACGCCAGCCTGCAAGCCCTCGGCCGCTGGCCCTGGCCGCGCCAGCGCCACGCCGAGCTGATCGATATCCTGCGCAGCGCGGGCACGCAGGCCGTGGGCTACAACGTGCTGTTCTCCGAACCGGCCGCCAATCCGGCCGAAGACACGCGGCTGGCGCAGGCGATCGCCGCGCACGGCCAGATCGTGCTGCCTGTGGTACCGGAGAACCGGCAGGCCGACGGACGCACCAGCGTGCTGCAGCCGCTGGCGGCACTGGGCAAGGCCGCCGCCGCCCTCGGGCACGCCGAGGCACCGATCGATCTCGACGGCCAGGTGCGCCGCGTGGCGATGGTCGCCGGCAGCGGCTCGACCGCCTGGGAGGCAATGCCCCTGGCCGTGCAGCGCATCAGCGCCTCGCGCACCGGGACACTCGCCGGTGTCAACGTCCAGCAACATGCGCTGGAGCCCTGGTGGCAGGAACGGCTCCAGCTCCTCGCCTTGGCGGACGAGCCGGGCGCTGTTGAACACGACGATCAGCGCCCCCGCGTTGTGCAGCAGCGCGGCGACGATCGGATGGACGTAGCCCATCGCGCCGGCCGTGAGCACGACGACGACGAACAGGATGCCGAAGAGGAAGTTCTGGTTGATCACGCTCCGGGCCATGCGCGAGATCTTCACGAGGAACGGCAAGCGGCGGAGGTCGTTGTTCATCAGCGCGATCGTCGCGGAATTGATCGCGACCTCGCTGCCCGCGGCACCCATCGCGATGCTGATGTCGCCGGCCGCGAGCGCCGGGGCGTCGTTCACGCCGTCGCCGATGACGGCGACGCGGTAGCCCTTGGCCTTGCAGGCCTTCACGAACTCCACCTTGTCCTGCGGCAGGCACTCGGCCACGACCTCCGGCACGCCGATCTCGGCGGCGACGCGCTCGGCCACCGGCTTGCGGTCGCCGCTGACCATCGCGATGCGGCGGATGCCGGCTTCCTGCAGACCTCG
>JBEEMX010000220.1:0-6102 GCA_041192465.1 Pseudomonadota bacterium
CTTCACGATCCACAGCGCGGTCCACGCCGTGCGGGACGACGCGCAGTGCGTGCTGCACACCCACACGCGGGCGGGGGTGGCGGTAGCGGCCCAGCAATGCGGCGTGCTGCCGATCTCGCAGCAGAGCACCTTCGTGCTGGCCTCGCTGGCGTACCACGGCTACGAGGGCGTGGCCTTCCGCCCGGAGGAGCAGCCGCGCCTGCAGGCCGATCTGGGCGACGCCAATTTCCTGTGCCTGCGCAACCATGGGCTGCTGACGGTCGGCCGCTCGGTGGCGGATGCGTTCCTGGCGATGTACATCTTCGAGAGCGCCTGCCAGATCCAGATCGCCGCGCAGGCCGGCGGCGAGCTGATCCCGGTGCATCCGGCCATCGTCGCAGGCACGGCGCAAGCGATGAAGGTACAGACCGGCAACCTGGGCGGGGCGTTCGTGTGGCCGGCGCTGCTGCGCAAGCTGGAGCGGACGGATTCGGGCTATCGGACGTGACTTGAGATGCTGCGCGGCGCGGCGACAATCCCGCCATGCTCCGCCTCACCGAACTCCGCCTGCCCCTGACCCACGCCGAGGACGCCCTGCGCCCGGCTCTCCTCGACCGCCTGGGCCTGGACGACGCCGACCTCGTCGCCTTCACCGTCTTCAAGCGCGCCTACGACGCCCGCAAGAAGACGGCCATCGTGCTGATCTACACCATCGACTGCAGCTTGCGTGACGGGGTCGAAGCCGCCGTGCTGGCGCAGTTCGAGGGCGATCCGCAGGTGCGCCCGTCGCCGGACACGGCCTATCGCTTCGTCGGCCACGCGCCCGCCGACTTCGCGGTGAACGGCGAGCGTCGGCGGCCGCTGGTGATCGGCTTCGGGCCGTGCGGGATCTTCGCGGCGCTGATCCTGGCGCAGATGGGGCTGAAGCCGATCGTGCTGGAGCGCGGCAAGGAAGTCCGCCAGCGCACCAAGGACACCTGGGGCCTGTGGCGCCAGCGGGAGCTGAACCCGGAATCGAACGTGCAGTTCGGCGAGGGCGGCGCCGGCACCTTCTCCGACGGCAAGCTCTGGAGCCAGATCAGCGACCCGCGCCACCTCACGCGCAAGGTGCTGACCGAGTTCGTCAAGTCCGGTGCGCCCGAGGAAATCCTCTACGTCAGCAAGCCGCACATCGGCACCTTCCGGCTCGTCGGCATGGTCGAGAAGATCCGCGCCGAGATCATCGCGCTGGGCGGCGAGGTGCGCTTCGGGCAGCGGGTGAGCGACGTGCGTATCGAGGACGGGCACATCCGCGGCGTGACGCTGGCGTCGGGCGAGGAGATCCGCGCGGACCATGTCGTGCTCGCGCTTGGCCACAGTGCCCGCGACACCTTCACGATGCTGCATGAACGTGGTGTCTACATGGAAGCCAAGCCGTTTTCGATCGGCTACCGCATCGAGCACCCGCAGGGCCTCATCGACCGCGCCCGCTTTGGCCCGAACGCCGGCAACCCGATCCTCGGGGCGGCGGATTACAAGCTGGTCCATCACGCGAAGAACGGCCGCTCGGTCTACAGCTTCTGCATGTGCCCGGGCGGCACGGTGGTGGCGGCGACTTCCGAGCCGATGCGGGTCGTCACCAACGGCATGAGCCAGTATTCGCGCAACGAGCGCAACGCCAACGCGGGCATCGTCGTCGGCCTCACGCCCAAGGACTACCGACAAGACCCCGGCGGCACGGGGCCGGTGAACCCGCTCGATGGCATGGCGTTCCAGCGCCTCTGGGAGTCGCGCGCTTACGAACTCGGCGAAGGCGGCTACCAGGCACCGGGGCAGCTCGTCGGCGACTTCATCAAACGCCAGCGCAGCCGCGTGCTCGGCAGTGTCGAGCCGTCGTACAAGCCGGGCGTGCTGCTGACCGATCTGGCGCAGAAGGACCGCGGCTCGCTGCCCGTCTACGCGCTCGACGCGATCCGCGAGGCGCTGCCGGCGTTCGAGAAGCAGATCAAGGGCTTCTCGATGGCCGATGCGGTACTGACCGGCGTGGAGACCCGCACCTCGTCGCCGCTGCGCCTCACGCGGGGGCGCGACTTCCAGAGCCTGAACGTGCGCGGCCTCTTCCCGGCGGGCGAAGGTGCGGGCTACGCGGGCGGAATCATGTCGGCGGGGGTGGACGGCATCGAGGTGGCCGAGGCGCTGGGCGCGGACCTGCTCGGCGTGGTGAAGCCATGATCTAGCACGGACGGACGCACGATCGCAGGCACCGGGGCCGATTCCGCCCATTGTTCGTTCAATGGCCATGGCGATTGAGATGGCACGCTGGAGGGATAACTAGTCACTCCACCGAGCACACGCCCACCATGAGCCTCTTCACCAAGCACCAGCCGCCCGCCCCGAAACGGCCGAACAAGTTGGCCCCTGCCCGCTCGCACCTCGTGGCGCTGGAGGCGCGGATGATGTTTGACGGCGCGGCGGTCGTTGCTGCGGCCGAGGTGCTCGATCCCCTGCACAGAGACCACCCCACCGACACTGGCGCGGACACCCACGACCAGCCGATCGATGCAGTGCAGCCCGTGGGCCTGGAAGAGGCGGCCTCGGCATTGGTCGGCGCCACTTCGGTGGCAGCGTCCCATGAAATTGCCTTCGTGGACGCCAGCTTGCCGAACGTGCAGGCCCTGATCGCCGGGCTGGACCGTTCGGTGGAAATCGTGCTGATCGAGGGCAACCAGAACGGGGTGACACAGATCGCCCAGGCACTGGCCGGACGCACCGGCATCGACGCCATCCACATCCTGTCGCACGGCAACGCAGGGCAAGTCCACCTGGGCACCGCGCTGCTGACCACCGAATCGATCGCTGGCGAGTATGCCGAGGCGTTGACCACGATCCGGGGATCGCTGTCGGCACAAGCGGACGTGCTGATCTACGGCTGCGATGCAGGCGCGGGAGTCTCCGTACAAGCCTTCATCGAGGCGCTGGCCGCCAGCACAGGTGCAGACGTGGCGGCCTCCACCGACACCACAGGTGCCGCGGCACGTGGCGGTGACTGGGATCTGGAGACGAAGGTAGGCGACATCGAGTCGCGCGCACTGTCTGCCCCGGTCTGGGACGGCGAGCTGGTACAGACGACCATCAATCCGACTGGCGGCGCACTGGCCGATGGGTCTGACGGATTGCGGGTCTATGTGACCAATCTCGGGCAGCTTCAGGTGCAGTACCAGGGTGTTTATCAGGTCTACAACACCGGCGTGACCGACACCAGCACGAATCTGTTCAACGGCATTTACCTCGCGATCGGCAACACCGTGGTCGGCGCAAGCCAAGGGGCTACCACGACCGGCGCTAGCGGCACGATCGACGCCAACTGGAAATCCGTAGGCGCACAGACCTTGACCGGCCTGGGGACCGAAGCCTCCCCCTACACCGTGACCACGCAGGTCTACTACGACGCCGACAGCAGCAACACCTACTCGGCGGCAACCGAGTTCATGGTCCAGATTCAAACCATTTACGCCACCCCCAGCAAATACTTCACCGAGAATGTGACGGTATATGCGCCGACCTCGAACACGAGCGTCGTCAAGTACTACCACACCCTGGACACTTATCTGGCCGGCGGCGACAACGGGCCGGCTTTTTCGCTCGACCCCAATCTGGCGATCAATAACAACACCGCCGGTGATCCCTCATTCGTCGGCGTTCGAAAAGGTGTCGGCACGGCCAATGAATCCATGGTCGGTTTTGCCGAGACCTCCGGTGGCCGCCAGTTTGACCATTACTATTCCGCGGCCTACAACGGGGCCAACCTGTATGCCAGCGGCATCAACAATGGTGGCGACATCGTCAACACCTGGAACACCAACCCGAGTACCGACAACGGCCTGGGCATCCAGTACACATTGGGCGCCATCAACAGCGCGACCACGTTCAGCTACCACATCGCTTTCGACGGGGATACCCGCCTGGATCTGGACGCCAACAACAGCAGCGGGGCCAGCGGTTCGGGCTACCAGGCAACGTTTTCAGCGGCCAGCGGCACCCCTGTCGCGGTGGTGGATGCGGACAACACCATCACCAACGTGATTGGCGACATCAACGACGCCACCATCACGCTGACCAATCCGCAGTCGGGTGACGCGCTGACGGTGAACGCCTCGCTGCTGCCAGCAGGCATCACCATCGACACCCTGTCACCCAACCGCATTCGCTTGACCGGCGCAGCCACCGAAGCCACCTACCAGACCGCGCTCCAGCAGGTCATGTTCTACAGCAGCGGCGCCAGCACTGCGAGCCGCTCGGTGACGGTTGCGCTGCACAACCAGATGTCCTCGACGGCCATCAGCGCCACCACCACGCTGACACCGCAGTTATCCCCGACCGTGGACCTGAACTCTGATCTCGTCTCGACCACCGTGACAGGCAATGCGGTGGTCAATGGCGGATTCACCGATTACGCCGACCTGCCGTCCGGCTGGACCGAGAGCGGTGCCGGCGCGGCAACCGATGCCGGATTGACGGGGCGTTACGCATTTTCCAGCTCCAGCACGGCCACGCTGACCATGTCCGGCCTGACGGGGCTGAATGTCGGACCGGGTTTGAATGGCGCCGGTCAACTGACCTTCAACCTCGGGTATGTCCACGGCGACAACGTGCAGAGAACGCTGCAGGTCAGTGTCGGCGGCACGCTGTATGCCACGTTGACGACAGGGGCTGCCAGTGGTGGTGCAGGCACGCTCACCTACCTCAACGGCGCGACCAATGCAGCGGGCACCACCACCGCCACCGCATTCACGCAGATGGCGAGCGCCACCGGCACCCTCACCGCAGTCACCATCAACCTGCCGACTTCTGTTTCCGCCGCGGGTGCGCTGGCCTTCACCGCCAGCGGCAGCGCGGCCGATGCCATCTACCTGGACGACGTGTCGTTGCGGACAAGCTCCACGGTGCTGGTGGATGCCACGGCCGGCAATGACTTCACGGCCACCTACACCGAAAACGGTGCGGGGGTGTCCATTGCCGCAGCGGGCGCCAGCATCCGCGATGGCGACAGCGCCAACATGGCCCTGGCAGCAGTCACGCTGACCAATGCACAGGCCAACGATGTCCTGCTGGTCAGTGGCTCGGCGGCAGCGTCGGGTACGGTGAATGGCATTGCCTACACCAACACGGGCACGACCATCAACCTCACGGGTACCGCATCGCGTGCCAGTTACACCGCGGCGATCGCGGCGATCACCTTCGGCAACACCTCGGACAATCCCAACACCAGTGTCGTCCGCGACATCTCGGTGGTCACCAACGACGGGGTTTACGACTCGAACACGGCACACGCGTATATCACCGTCGTGGGCGTCAACGATGCCCCGGTGGCGGCGGCGGATACCTTCACCTGTGCGGAGGATGGGTTTGCAGCGATCAGCATCCAGTCCAACGACAGCGATCCCGACGGGGATGCGTTGACCGTCATCGAGGTCAACGGCACAGCCATCACCGCAGGGGGTTCTGCGATCGCGCTCACCAACGGCACAGTAGGTCTGAACAGCGCCGGCACCCAACTGATTTTCACGCCTGCAGCCAACTTCAACGGCTCGCAGAGTTTCACCTACACGGTGCGCGATCCGAGCGGACTGACCAGCACCGCCACGGTCAGCGGCACGGTCACTGCCGTCAACGACGCCCCCGTCGCCGATGATGAGTCCGCTTCGACACCGGAGAACACCCCGCTCAGCGTGGCCGCCGCTGCGGGCCTGCTCGTCGGTGACACCGATGCCGAGGGCGACGCCCTGGCCGTCACCGGCTTCTCCGTCGCCGGGGATGCCACCGTCCACGCCGCCGGCTCCACCGCCTCCATCGCGGGTGTCGGCGATGTCACCGTCAACGCCGATGGCAGCTAACTCACCGTCTCTGCGGTGAACAATGCCCCCGTCGCCGATGACGAGTCCGCCTCCGCGACCGAGGACACTCCGCTCAGCGTGGCCGCCGCTGCGGGCCTGCTCGTCGGTGACTCCGATGCCGAGGGCGACGCCCTGTCGGTCACCGGCTTCTCCGTCGCCGGGGACGCCACCGTCCACGCCGCCGGCTCCACCGCCTCCATCGCGGGTGTCGGCGATGT
The DNA here is from genome assembly GCA_041192465.1 of Pseudomonadota bacterium. GTDB lineage: Bacteria > Pseudomonadota > Gammaproteobacteria > Burkholderiales > Burkholderiaceae_C > Sphaerotilus. The sequence continues at coordinate 6,071 of JBEEMX010000220.1, forward strand.
CACCGTCAACGCCGATGGCAGCTATTCCTTCT
>JBEEMX010000221.1:0-9685 GCA_041192465.1 Pseudomonadota bacterium
AACCTCGACACCGCTCCGGAAGCCTACGGTCGCATCATCACGACCCGCGACTACCAGGACCGCCTCGACACGCTCGAACACGTCCGCAGCGCCGGCATGTCGGTCTGCTGCGGTGGCATCGTCGGCATGGGCGAGAGCCGCACCGAACGCGCCGGCCTGGTCGCGCAGCTCGCCAACCTGACGCCGTACCCGGAGTCGGTGCCGATCAACGAGCTGGTCAAGGTCGAGGGCACGCCGCTGGCCGATACCGACAAGCTCGACCCGTTCGAGTTCGTGCGCACCATCGCCGTGGCGCGCATCACGATGCCGACCGCCCGCGTGCGCCTGTCCGCCGGGCGCGAGCAGATGGGCGAGGCGATCCAGGCGCTGTGTTTCCTGGCCGGCGCGAACTCGATCTTCTACGGCGACAAGCTGCTGACCACCGGCAACCCGCAGTCGGCGAAGGACCGGGCGCTGCTGGACCGGCTCGGCATGACGACGACGGCCTGATCCCCGAGGCCCCCGCCATGCCCGCCGACCTGTTCCCCCGCCGCATCGTCTGCCTCACCGAGGAGACGACCGAGACGCTCTACCTGCTGGGCGAGGAACACCGCATCGTCGGCATCTCCGGCTACACGGTGCGCCCGCCGCGGGCCCGGCAGGAGAAACCGCGGGTGTCGGCCTACCTCACCGCCAAGATCGACAAGATCCTCGCCCTGGAGCCGGACCTGGTGCTCGGCTTCTCGGACCTGCAGGCCGACATCGCCAGCCAGTTGATCCGCGCAGGTGTCGCGGTGCATGTGTTCAACCAGCGCAGCGTTGCCGAGATCCTGCGCATGGTCGCGATGGTGGGGGCCATGGTCGGTGCGCACGAGAAGACCGCTGCGCTGCTGGCCGAGTTGCAAGCGGGACTCGACGACGTGGCGGCGATCGGTCGGACCTTGCCGCGCCGCCCGCGGGTCTACTTCGAGGAGTGGATGGACCCGATCATCACGGGCATCGGCTGGGTCAGCGAGCTGTCTGCGCTGGCCGGCGGCGAGGAATGTTTCCCCGAGCTGGCGGGGCAGTCACTGGGCAAGAACCGCATCGTCGCGGACCCGCTGGAGGTGGTGCGCCGCTCACCCGACGTGATCCTCGGTTCGTGGTGCGGGCGCAAGTTCCGGCCGGAGCAGGTGATGGCGCGGCCCGGCTGGGAAGCGGTGCCGGCGGTCGTGAACGGGCAGGTGTTCGAGATCAAGTCGAGCGAGATCCTGCAGCCCGGCCCGGCCTGCCTCACCGACGGCGTGCGGCAGATCCAGCGGCGCTTGCTGGACTGGGCGGCGCTGCACGGCTGAAACAGCGCCGACACCGCGTCAGGGCGCGGGCGTCTTCGGCGTGAAGTCGCAGCAGTCCGCCACCGCGCATTCCCAGCACCGCGGCTTGCGCGCCTGGCAGACATAGCGCCCGTGCAGGATCAGCCAATGGTGCGCATCGACCCGGAACTCGGCCGGGATGCGCTTCAGGAGCTGCATCTCGACGGCGTACGGCGTCTTGCCCGGCGCCAGCCCGGTGCGGTTGCCGACGCGGAACAGGTGCGTATCCACCGCGCACGTTGGCTCGCCCCAGGCCACGTTCAGCACCACGTTGGCCGTCTTGCGCCCCACGCCGGGCAGGGCTTCCAGCGCCTCGCGGCTGCGCGGCACCTGCCCGCCATGCTCGGCCAGCAGGATCTGGCTCGTGGCGTACAAATGTTTCGCCTTGTTGCGATACAGGCCGATGGTGCGGATGTGCTCCTCCAGCCCGGCGATCCCCAGCGCCACGATCTTGCCCGGTGTATTGGCCACCGGGAACAGCCGCCGCGTCGCCTTGTTGACCCCGATGTCGGTCGCTTGCGCCGACAGCAGCACGGCGGCCAGCAACTCGAACACCGAGCTGTACTCCAGCTCCGACGCCGGGTGTGGGTTCATGTCACGAAGTGTGACGAAAAAACGGTTGATGGATACAGGTGTCATTTCGATCGATTTCAGCATCCCGTGTCTCGGGGTTCTGGACAAGAACGCACTGGGAGAACGCGCCCGGGCTGCGCAGAATTGGCCGCATGTGCGAAGAGACGAAAAAACGCCGACCTGAGCCGCCGCTGGCGGCGTTGTTGTTCATGGGCTTGTCGATGGTGTCGTTCAACAGTCCGCAGGGCATCTTGTGGCAGCAGCCTTTGCCTTGGCTGCTGCTGGGGACGGCCGCCGGACTCTGGCGGGCGCAGGGCTGGGCGCGCACGCTGGCCATGGTCGTGCTGGCCGGATTGCTGGCGGCCATGGCCTGGCCTGGGGGCACGGAGTTCCAGCCGGTGCGCGTGCTGCTGCTGGATCCGTGGATGGCAGCGGGCCTGGAGCGTGACACCGGGCTGCACCCGACAGTGGGCGGCGCACTGGTGGCCTCGGTGCTCCTGCTGTGGCTGATGTCGCCGCCGGTGCGCCGGGCCTTTGCCTTGTCGGACCTCGACGCCGTGCGGGCGAGCTTGCCGCCGCGGTCCGGTGGGCGGATCAAGGACGACCACTGACACCGCCGCCGTCCCGGTCGATGTCCCCGTCCACATAGAACCAGTGCCCGTCCTCTCGCACGAAGCGACTGACCTCTTCCAGCCGGTGTGCCCGCCCGCCGAGCTTGCTGCGTGCCACGAACGAGACCTCCGCCCGATCCGCGTCCAGTGCCCGGTGGTGTCGCACCGTGAGGCCCAGCCAGCGCAGACCAGCCTCGTTTGGTTCCAGCGCCGCCGGTCGGGTGCTCGGGTGCCAAGTGGCGAGCAGGTAGTCGAGCCGGTCCAGCACGAAGGCGCTGTAGCGCGAGCGCATCAGCGCCTCGGCCGTGGGCGCCAAGCCCGCGAGCGCACCGCCAGTGTGGAATCGGCCGCAGCACGCGGGCAGCGGGTGGCCGCTGCCGCACGGGCAGCCGGTGTCGTGCGTTGTCGTCATGGGCGCATTTTCAGGCACTGCGCGGCGCTGGTACCCTTGCAGTCTTGCCCACTCCGTTTTTTGCCACCTGACATGCTGTTGCTGCTTTCGCCTGCCAAGTCCCTGGATTTCGAGACCGCGACCCCGCCCGCGGTCGCATCCACCCGTCCGGCCTTCATGGCCGACGCGGCGGCACTCATCGAGCAGTTGCGCACCCAGTCCCCCACCCAGATCGCCGATCTGATGGCGCTGTCCGACAAGCTCGCCACGCTGAACGTGGCCCGCTACGCCGCCTGGCGCCCGCGCAACACGCCGGTCAACAGCAAGCCAGCCGTGCTCGCTTTCAACGGCGATGTCTATGACGGACTCGCCGCGCCGACGCTCTCCATGGACGATCTCGCCTGGGCGCAGCAGCACGTTGCCATCCTGTCCGGCTTGTACGGCGTGCTGCGCCCGCTCGACGCGCTGCAGCCCTACCGGCTGGAGATGGGGACGCGCTGGGTCAATCCGCGCGGCAAGGACTTGTACGCCTGGTGGGGTGACCGGATCGCCGAGGCGCTGCGGCACCGCCTGTCGGCCACGAACGCGGCGCCTGTCGTCGTCAACCTCGCTTCGCAGGAATACGCCCGTGCGGCGCTGCGGCCGGCGCTGGTGCAGCGCGCGCGGGTCATCGACTGTGTCTTCGAGGACTGGAAAGACACCGGCTACAAGACCATCAGCTTCTACGCCAAGCAGGCCCGCGGGCGAATGGCGCGCCACGCCATCACCCACCGCATCGACGATGCACAGGCGCTGCAAGCGGCCGATCTCGGCGGCTACCGGTTTGAGCCGAGCGTGTCCGCACCCGACCGCTGGGTGTTTCGCCGCCGGGCGGGTTGAGTCCCGGACCACTGCACGACCAAGACCACGACCACAAGCATGAGCACGACCATGGGCACCCAGACAGCCACCCCGGAACTGAGGCTTTGGATCCTGGAGCAGGCGCAGGCCGGCCATTCCCCGGATGCCGTCCTGCAAGCCATGAAGCACTCCGGCTGGGACGAGGACGTGGCCCTTGCTGCGCTGGAGCACACGCTGGAAGGCTTCCTCGCCGAGCACGCCCGTCTGCAGAGGCACCCGCCTGCGGTGCCGGTGCCCGAGCCGGATCTGGCGCAATCGCCGGCCACGCTGCGTCTGCCGGACGGGCAGGTGGTGCGGGTCGTGGTGTCGGTGCGTGATCCACGGGTGGTGGTGTTCGCGGATCTGCTGAGTGCCGAGGAATGTGCTGCGCTGCGCGCACTGGCCGCGCCGCGCCTGGCCCGCTCCGAAACCGTGGACAACACCACTGGCGGCAGTGAAGTCAACGCCGCCCGCACCAGTGCGGGCATGTTCTTCGGCCGGGGCGAAACGGCGCTGATCGCGTGCATCGAGCAGCGCATCGCGGCGCTGCTGCGCTGGCCGGTCGAGAACGGCGAGGGGCTGCAGGTGCTGCACTACCGGCCCGGCGCCGAGTACAAGCCGCACTACGACTACTTCGACCCCGCGCAGCCCGGCTCCTCGACCATCCTCCAGCGCGGCGGCCAGCGCGTGGGCACGCTGGTGATCTACCTCAACACGCCGGACGCCGGGGGCGGCACGGTCTTCCCCGATGTCCACCTCGAAGTCGCACCGGTCCAGGGCCACGCGGTCTTCTTCAGCTACGACCGTGCCCACCCCAGCACCCGCTCCCTGCACGGCGGTGCGCCCGTGCTGGCTGGCGAGAAATGGGTCGCAACCAAATGGCTGCGCGAGCGGCGCTTCGATTGAACCCTGGCACTTGCCCGGGCACGGCAAGCTGAAAAAATCGACGACCCGGTTTCCTGCGGCTACATTTCTCCCATTCAACCTGGAGACACCCTCCCATGCAACCGCTGATTGCCGCTCTCGCGGCCGTGATGCTCACCGTCGGCGCCGCTGCGCAGGCCCAGACCAGCACCGGCCAGACCCCCAAGCCCATCACCATGCCGGCGGCCCCCGATCCGGCCACGCTGCGCGAACCAGTGGCCGCTGCTGCCGCCACCGCTGCTGCGACCACCGAGCGCAAGGTCGAGCAGCTCGACAAGGCACTGGACGCCCGCCGTGCCCGCCAAGCCGCGGTCCGCAAGGCGGCGGCCGAGGCGCCCACTGACACTGCAGCCGAGCGCCGCGCCGCCCGCAAGGCGGAGCGCCTGGCTGCCCGCAAGGCCAGGAAGGCGGACAAGGCGGACAAAGCCGAGAAATCCGACCAGACCACCAAGGCGGGCAAGTCGAGCAAGTCGAACGCCGAAGAACGGGCCGCCCGCAGGGCGGAGCGCCGCGAGGCACGGTTGGCGGCCAAGCGCGCCGACAAGAAGGCCGACAAGAAGGCGGAAAAAGCTGCCGACAAGAAGACCCGGGCCAAGGCTGAAAAAGCCGCGACCAAGGCCGAGCGCCGCGCCGAACGCAAGGCCCGCAAGGAAGCCGCCGCCGCGAAGGCCACGGGCGGTGCTGCTGCGGCCAAGACCGTCAACGACGGCTCACGCCCCTGAGGGCAACACCACCGCATCTGATGCGGGCTTGATCCGGGCTTGCGCCGGATCAAGTGCCGTGGTCGGTGTCAGCCGCTGCGGCGACCCGAGGTCAGGGCCGGGCGCTTGGGGCCCGTGCCCGAGCCACTTCCAGCGCCTTGCGGACGGCCACCGCGCGGGGCAGCTTGGGCCGGACGCTGCGGGCTGCTGCCCGGACGGGCCGGTGCGTTGCCACGCGGCTGGCCACCGGGGGCGGCCGGGCGGCGCTGTTCGCCACCGCGTCCACCACCACCACCGCCGGCACCGCGGCCATTGCCACCACCACCACCGCCGCCAGCACCACCCAGCGTGCGGCGACCGATCTGGATCGGCTCGGCGCGTTCGCCCGGATCGGCTTCGAAGCCGGCGACCGACTCGCGCGGGATGCTGGCGACCGACTCGCGCGGGATGCTGCGCTTGATCAGCTTCTCGATGTCGGCGAGGAAGAGTTCCTCGTCCAGGCACACCAGCGACAGCGCCTCGCCCTGCGCACCGGCCCGGCCCGTGCGACCAATGCGGTGGACGTAGTCTTCCGACACGTTCGGCAGCTCGAAGTTGATGACGTGCGGCAACTGGTCGATGTCGATGCCGCGGGCCGCGATGTCGGTCGCCACCAGCACGCACAGCTCGCCGGTCTTGAACTCCGCCAGCGCCTTGGTGCGCGCACCCTGGCTCTTGTTGCCGTGGATCGCCATCGCGGTGATGCCGGCCTTGTTCAGGAACTCGCACAGGCGGTTCGCGCCGTGTTTCATCCGCGTGAACACCAGCACCTGGTGCCAGTCCTGCGTCTTGATCAGGTGGATCAGCAGGTCTTTCTTCTTCTCGCGACCGACCTTGATCACGCGCTGGGCGATGTTCTCGGCGGTGGCGTTGCTGCGGGCAACCTCGATCACCTGCGGTGCGTTCAGCAGCCGGTCGGCCAGCGCCTTGATCTCGGCGCTGAAGGTGGCCGAGAACAGCAGGCTCTGCTTCTTGGCCGGCAGCATCGCCAGCACCTTCTTGATGTCATGGACGAAGCCCATGTCCAGCATGCGGTCGGCCTCGTCCAGCACGAAGAACTCGACCTGGGTCAGGTCGAGCATGCCTTGCTGGTGGTGGTCGAGCAGGCGGCCGGGCGTGGCGACAAGGATGTCCACGCCGCGCTTGAGCTGCGCGATCTGCGGGCCCATGCCGACGCCGCCGAACATCACCATGCTCTTGAGGCTCAGGTGCTTGCCGTAGGTGCGCACGCTTTCCTCGACCTGGGCGGCGAGTTCGCGGGTGGGCGTGAGGATCAGGGCGCGGATGGCGTAACGGCCGCGGCTGTCCTTGGCCGGCTGACCCGCGGCCAGGCGGTGCAGCAGCGGCAGCGTGAAGCCGGCGGTCTTGCCGGTGCCGGTCTGCGCGCCGGCGAGCAAGTCACCACCGGCCAGGACGGCGGGGATGGCTTGCGCTTGAATCGGGGTGGGGATTTCGTAGCCTTGTTCGCGGATGGCGCGAAGGATCGGCTGGGCCAGGCCCAGATCATCAAACGTCATGGAGTGGCACCCGTGTGGGGTGCTTGTCGCGCCGCCTGCAGCGCCTCGGGCGAGGCGGCCAGTCGAGGGTGGCGCGGGATTGGAAGGTGCGTCGGAGGCGACTGCAGCGTTCTGACTGGTGCGAATGCTGCACTGCGATTGTAGCGGCGGGGCTGCGCTTGGCCACAGAAGATCTGGCCGGGTTCCGAAGGGCTTGTCACCGATCTGCGGCATTGCATGCACTTGAATGGTGCGTTCATGCCCAATATCTGGGCGTACCGGGTGGCCTGCCGCGCGCAGGATGCACATGATTGCGCGCTTGTGGTGCATGCATGGCCGTGAACAAACGCACCAACTCGGCACAAAACGTGCTTATTTGGTGCCCTTTGCGTGCTGCAAGCGCATCGCTGCGGTGCATTTCAACCCTTCTTCACCCTTCGAGACTCCATGGATACCTTGAAACAGGGCGCTGACGCGCTCTTCATCCTGCTGGGCGCCATCATGGTGCTGGCCATGCACGCCGGCTTCGCCTTCCTTGAACTTGGCACCGTGCGCAAGAAGAACCAGGTCAACGCGCTGGTCAAGATCCTGGTCGATTTCGCGGTTTCGACCATCGCCTACTTCTTCGTGGGCTACACCGTGGCCTATGGCGTGGACTTTTTCACCGGCGCCGAGGCGCTGGCGGCGAAGAACGGCTACGAGCTGGTGAAGTTCTTCTTCCTGCTGACCTTCGCGGCGGCCATTCCTGCAATCGTGTCCGGCGGCATCGCCGAGCGCGCGCGCTTCAATCCGCAACTGCTGGCCACGGCCATCATCGTCGGCTTGATCTACCCGCTGTCGGAGGGCGTGGCATGGAACCAGCGGTTCGGCGTGCAGGCGTGGCTGAAGGCTGCGTACGGCGCCGAGTTCCACGACTTCGCTGGCAGCGTGGTGGTCCACGCCGTCGGGGGCTGGATCGGGCTGGCTGCCGTGCTGCTGCTGGGCGCACGCAGCAACCGCTACCGCAAGGACGGCGCGATGAGCGCCCACCCGCCGTCGAGCATCCCCTTCCTCGCGCTGGGCGCCTGGGTTCTGGCGGTGGGCTGGTTCGGCTTCAACGTGATGAGCGCGCAGACGCTGGACAAGATCTCCGGGCTGGTCGCCGTCAATTCGCTGATGGCGATGGTGGGCGGCACGCTGGTGGCCACCTTGATGGGCCGCAACGACCCGGGGTTTGCCTACAACGGCCCGCTCGCGGGGCTGGTGGCCGTGTGTGCCGGCTCGGATCTGATGCACCCGGCGGGCGCACTGGTGGTGGGCGGCATCGCCGGAGCGATCTTCGTGCAGATGTTCACCCTGACGCAGAACCGCTGGAAGATCGATGACGTGCTCGGCGTCTGGCCGCTGCACGGCCTGTGTGGCGCCTGGGGTGGCATCGCCTGCGGCATCTTCGGCCAGACGGCGTTTGGCGGCATCGGCGGCGTCAGCCTGGCCAGCCAGGCCATCGGCACGGTGATGGCCGTGGTCTGGGCGCTGGTGGGGGGCTTCGCGGTCTATGGGGGCATCAAGGCGGTGATGGGCCTGCGCATGAGCCAGGAAGAAGAGTTCGAGGGCGCAGACCTGTCGATCCACAAGATCGGCTCGACCCCGGACCGCGAAGTGAGCTGGTGAGCGGGTGCGTGCTGCGTTGACCATCACCACCCGATCAGGTGATCGTTGACCGGAACGCAAGTGAAAAATTCACAACCAAGTTCTGGCGCAATGGCGGCAAATGCGCCGATATTGGCGTGTGAATTCGATAGAGCGGCCCTGTTTCTTGTCGATTCGGCCCCTGGATCAAGGGGGTTGCGGTGTGATTTCGCGAAAATGATCGTTATAGTAAAAATGAAATCCGCCGCACACACTACCGACGATGGCAAGTCGAAATTCAGGAGAACTTTCATGCTCAAGAAACTTGTTTATGCACTCGCTCTGACTGGCTTGGCCAGTGGTCAGGCGTTCGCGCTGACCGATGCCGGCTTCGAAGCTGGCAGCAGTTGGGTTCCGGTGGGCGGTCTGAGCCGCGTGGCCTATGGCTCGCCCCAGGCCAATGTGAACGTGCTGGACGATGCCTACGACATGCAGCCCAGCGGCCTGGGCGGTCTGGTGGCCACGGTGAACGTGGACGCTGTTGCCGCGGCAATGCTGCCGGGTTCCGTGGGCGTTGGCTCGCATTTCGGCCTGATCGAGACTTGCCCTGCCAATGTCCCGGTCGCGAGCTGCAACGCCAGTGGCATGGCTTTCAGCTTCAACCTCGGCGGCCCCGCTTCCACCTACGGCGACTACTTCATGGTTCGCCTGATGACCGCCGACTTCGAGCTGGAGTTCAACGACAAGGTGACGGTCACCTATTACGGCACCGCTGGTGTGCTCGGCACGGACCATGTGTCGGTGTTCTCGGAGAATGCAGCGGATCCGTACTGGGTCGAGACCCTGGGTTACCACGACTCCAACTGGGCCGCTTTCGGCGTTCCGGTCGGCACCAACGCGATTCAGGTGCAGGTGGACAACGTCGCCGCTGCCAACCAGCCCGCGGGCTACAACCTCTACAACCGCCCCATCGTCGCCATCGATTACGCCGCCGCAGTTTCGCCTGTGCCGGAAGCCGATGTGACGGCCATGATGCTGGCTGGTCTGGGTGTGCTGGGTCTGGTGGCTCGCCGCCGCGCCAAACGCGCTGCCTGATTGCCTTTGACGACCCGGTTTCCGGGTCTGCGTTGTT
>JBEEMX010000222.1:0-10893 GCA_041192465.1 Pseudomonadota bacterium
AAATCCGCGTGTCGGTGGTTCGATTCCGCCCTTGGCCACCAGAATTCTGTACTGAAATCAACGGGTTAGACGCTTCAGGCGCTAACCCGTTTTTCTTTGCCGGTCGCCTTGCTCAAGGGGCGAGGCGGATGGCTCAGGCGCCGAGCTGCGCCCAGAGGTAGGCGAACTCCAGCGCCTGCAGGTGCGCCCGCTGCGTGTTGTCGGCCGCGCCACCGTGGCCGCCTTCGATGTTCTCGACGTACAGCACCGGGTGGCCCAGCGCCTCCAGCTTCGCGACCATCTTGCGGGCATGGCCGGGGTGGACGCGGTCGTCGCGGGTCGAGGTGGTGAACAGCGCCCGCGGGTAGCGCACACCGGAGCGGACGTTCTGGTACGGGCTGAACGGCTTGATCCACGCCCATTGTTCCGGCTGGTCGGGATCGCCGTATTCCGCCATCCATGACGCCCCCGCCAGCAGCCGGTGGTAACGCTGCATGTCCAGCAGCGGCACTTGGCAGACGACGGCGCCGAACAGGTCCGGCCGCTGCGTCATCACCGCGCCGACCAGCAGGCCGCCGTTGCTGCCGCCCATGATCCCGAGCCGCTCAGGGCGCGTGACCTTCGAGCGCACGAGGTCTTCGGCCACGGCGATGAAGTCGTCGTAGCTGCGCTGCTTGTGCGCGCCGACCGCGGCCTGGTGCCATGCCGGGCCGAACTCGCCGCCACCGCGGATGTTCGCCACCACCAGCACGCCGCCCCGCTCGTACCACGCCAGCCCGAAGCCGCCCGAGTACCACGGCTGCATCGACACCTCGAAGCCGCCGTAGCCGTAGAGCAGCGTCGGGTTGTCGCCGTCGTCGCGGCAGCCCTTGGGACGGACGATGAAGTAAGGCACCTGCGTCCCGTCCGCGCTGGTGGCGAAGCGTTGTTCCGCGGTCATGCCGTCGCTGTCGAAGTAGCGCGGACGCTGCTTGAGGACGTCCAGGTCATCCGTGCCGGCACAGGCCAGCATCAGCGAGTCGGGCGTCAGGAAGTCGGCATACGTGACCCAGTAGTGCTCGGCCAGCGGGTCGTCCGGCGTGTGCGGGTCGTGCAGCGCGGCGATGCCCAGCGTGCCTGGGCCGGGCAGGTTCACGGCGCGGCGCTGCCACTGGCCGTCCACCAGCGTCAGCTCCTCCACCCGGTTCGCCACCTGGTCCAGCACGTTCAGCAGCACATGCCCGCGGGTCCAGGTGCTGCCGCCCAGCGAGCGGGTCGCGGTCGGGGTGAACAGGGCGGTCCACTGCGGGCGGCCGGCGAGCAGGTCGTCGGCTTGGGCGACCAGCAGCGAGCCGGCCGGGTGCGTGGCGTCGCCTTGTGCCGATGCCTGCACGAGGTCGCTGCGCAGTTCCATCACCGCCCAGTGCGCGTGGAAACCGAGGCTGGCGTCTGCCGGTTTGTCGAGGTGCTGCAGCGTGCCGTCCTGGCCGACCAGCCACATCTCGGTGGTGTAGAAATCGACCGAGCGACCGTGGATGACGCGCTCGAAGCCGGGCGTGTCGTCCACGCTGACCCAGGCGGAGACATCGCTGGCCTCGCCTTCGTGGATGGTGACGGCGGCGCCCAGGGGGGTGCCGCGGTGCCAGCGCCTGATGACGCGCGGGTAGCCGGAATCGGTGAGCGCGCCGGGGCCGAAGTCGGTGCCGACCACCAGCGTGTCGGCGTCGAGCCAGCCCGCGCTGCTCTTGGCTTCGGGCAGGGTGAAGCCGCCTTCCGCCTCGGTGAGAAAACACTTGTCGATCAGGTCGAACTCGCGCACCACGGTCGCGTCCGCCCCACCGCGGGACAGCGAGACGAGGCAGCGCCGCCACTCGCCGCCGGGCTGCGCAGGGGCGAGCACATCCTCGCCATGCCAGACCCAGTTCTCGCCTTCGACCGCGGCGAGCGCGTCCAGGTCGAGCACGGCTTCCCAGTCGGGTTCCGGCTGCCGGTAGCTCGCCAGCGTGGTGCGGCGCCACAGGCCGCGGACGTGCTGCGCGTCCTGCCAGAAGTTGTAGAAGTGCGGGCCGACGCGGTTGACGTAGGGAATGCGCTCCCGGCTGTTCAGCAGCGCCAGCAGCCGGGGCTTGAAGTCGGCGTACTCGGGGCGGGCACAGAGTTCGGCCTGCGCGCGGTCGTTGTGGGCGCGCACCCAGTCGAGTGCGGCCTCGCCCTGCACGTCTTCGAGCCAGAGGTTCGGATCCAGCGGTTCGGTCATGGTGTGCTTTCGGCGGCGGGATCGGCGTAGGGATCGGCGAACCCGAGGGACGCCATGATCTCGCGTTCGCGCTGTTCCATGCACTCGGCGGCTTTTTCGTCGTCCTCGTGGTCGTAGCCCTGGGCGTGCAGCGTGCCGTGGACGAGCAGGTGGGCGTAGTGGTCGAGCAGCGCCTTGCCATTGGCGGCCGCTTCGGCTTCGACCACCGGCGCGCACAGCACCAGGTCTGCCGACACCACCGGCTCGGCGCTGTAGTCGAAGGTCAGCACGTTGGTCGCGTAGTCCTTCTGGCGGAAATCGAGGTTCAGGCGCTGGCTTTCCTCGGCACCGACGATGCGGACGGTGATCTCGCCGGGCAGCTCCAGCGCGGCGCGCACAAAGCGCATCACCTTGTGGCGCGGCAGCACGGCGCGGTGCCGCGGATCGGCGAATTGCAGGGACAGGCTCAGTTCAGGACGGGCAGCGGGCATGGTGGTTCAGTGCTCGGTTTGATCGGCAGCGGGACGGGCGGCATCGCAGGCATCGACCGTCTGCGCCAGATCGCCAGATGAAAGCGTGGCGCAGGATCACGGGTGGAATGTGAACTATGAGGCAGGGGCCGGGAGCGTGATTGTCGCCGCGCCGCCGGCACGCCCGTGGTCCGGCAGAATCAAAAGCTTCGCTTTGCCCGCCTGTCTTTCGCCTCTCTTCTTCCGGATTTCACACCCCAGTGGTCACGCCCCCCGCGCCTGCGACAACCGTACTTTCGCCCGGCTGGCTGACCCAGCTCCGCACCCTCGGCTCCGGTCGCGGTCGTCCGCTGCTGATTGCGCTGCACCCGGCGCGCTGGGGGCTGATGGTGGTGGCGCTGATCCTGATCGGACTGTGGATGGTGGAGATCGGCGGTCGCGCCAGTCCCGAGGGCATCACGACGATCCGCAACGCAGTGGTGGTCCGTGCCCCGACCCGCGAGGTGCCTGTCACCGGCGCGGCGCGGCTGATCACGCTACCCGATGTCTGGGATCATTCGCCCAAATTCACGGCACCGCTGTGGTACCAGCTGCGCTTTGACCTGCCCGCAAGCGCCAACCCGGCGACGATGCAGGGCCTGTATTTCGAGCGTCTGTGCGCGTCCTACGAGGTACGCATCAACGGCTTTCGCCTGGCCGCGCGCGGCAATGTCTCGGCACCGCAGCCGTTCAACTGCCTGGATCCGGTGCTGATCACGCTGCCACCGGCCCTGCTCAAGCGCACCGACAACCAGCTCGACATCCAGATCACCGCGCAAGTGCGCTCGCAGGTGGCGGTGAGCGAACACGCGGGCTACCTCTCGGCGGTGCGCATCGGGCGCATGGACGTGCTGGAAGAAGAGCTGCGCCGCGCCCGCACCTTCAACGTCAGTGCCACGCAGGCCCTGGCGCTGCTGGTCGGGCTGGTCGGCGCGGCGGCGCTGGCACTGGCCACGCTGACCCGGCTGGCCTACCTGGGCTACTTCGGTGCGGCCAGCGTGGGCTGGGCGCTGCTGTGCGCGCTGCTCACCGGCGCACGGCTGCCCATCTCCGTCGTGGCGCATGAATGGTTGATCGGTGCGCTGATGCCGCCCGTGGCCGTCGCGAGCATTCTCTCGCTGATGCGCTACAGCGGCATCAAGGTGCGCTGGCTGGAACTGTCGATCGCGTTGCAGAGCATCGTCGTGCCGCTGAGCCTGGTGATCGCCGCACCGGACCGCATCAGCACCATCACCCATCCGTGGATGGTGATCCTGTCGCTGGAGGTAGCCGTCGCTGCGGTGGCCTTCCTGCACCGGGCCTGGAACTACTCGCCGGCCGATTTCTGGGTGGTCTGCGCCGCGCTGATCACCGGGGTGTTCGTGCTGGTCGTCGAGGTGCTGTTCGTGCCGGTGGCTCTGCTGCTGCCGGGCAACCACGCGCTGAGTGTCGCCGCGGTGGTGATGTTCGGCGGCATGGTGCTGCGCCTGTACCAGCAACTGCGCGGCGAGGTGATCGCGGCCGAACAGGGCCGGGCGCTGGCCGATCGCCGGGTGCAGGAAATCTCCGCCGACATCGAGAAGAACTACAGCCACATGGCCGAACTGCGTGTCGAGCAGGTCACCGCCAAGGAGCGCAAGCGCATTGCCGCCGACCTGCACGACGACCTCGGCGCCAAGTTGCTCACCATTGTCCACACCAGCGACAACGAGCGCATCGCCACCCTCGGCCGCGAGGCGCTCGAAGAGATGCGGCTGTCGGTGCGCGGCCTGGGCGGGCGGGCGATGCAGCTCGGGGATGCCATCGGCGACTGGCGCAGCGAGGTGATGATGCGCATGTCGCAGGGCGGCGTGGAGCTGGCCTGGAACACCCCCGACGACCTGCTGATGAGCGAGCGCGCCATGAGCGCCCGCGCCTATGTGCAGACCACCCGCATCCTGCGCGAGGCGGTGAGCAACATCCTCAAGCACAGCGGCGCCACGCACGCCGAGATCTCGATCCGCCAGGACATCAACGACTTCGAGCTGACCATTGCCGACAACGGCAAGGGCATCCCGATGGAGCTGGACGGCAAGCTCGACCGCGGCCACGGCATGTCCACGATGAAGGGCCGCGCCAAGCAGTTGCAGGGCCAGTGCCTGGTCGAGTCCGGCCCCGGCTATGGCACGACGATCCGCTTGACTCTGCCGCTATGAGCCTAACGTCCTGCGATCTTTCACGAAATTCGTTCAATTTCGTCACCACGTTCATGTTCACCATCCAGCGGCCGATAGAGTCGTCACACTGCCATCCCGCCTGAGGAACGCTTATGAAAACGATTCTGCTGCTCGAAGATCTGCCCGAAATCCGCGCCTGGCTGCGCGCCCTGGTGATGCAGGTTTTCCCCGGTTCGACCGTGGTCGAATCCGCCCGTGTCCACGACGCACTGCAACAAGTCACTGCCCACCGCTTCGATCTGGCGATGATCGACCTCGGCTTGCCCGACGGTTCGGGCGTCAAGGTGGTGCAGGCGCTGCGCGAGTCGCAGCCGGACGCGCAGTCGGTGGTGGTCACCATCCACGACGACGACGACCACCTCTTCCCCGCGCTGCAAGCCGGCGCCTACGGCTACCTGCTGAAAGAGCAGCCCCGCGAGCAGTTGATGGAGCACCTGCAGCGCATCAGCCAGGGCGAGCCGCCGCTGTCGCCGTCGATCGCCCGGCGCATGATTTCCTACTTCTCCGCCCAGGCCAACAAGCCCGCGCTGCAGCCCTACCCCGCCACCGACACGCTCATGCCCAACGTGCAGTTGACCGAGCGCGAGCGCGAGGTGCTGCTGCGGGTGGCCAAGGGCTTCACGCTGCCGGAGATCGGCGTGCAGCTCGGCCTGTCGCGCCACACGATCGCCGACTACGTCAAGCAGATCTACCGCAAGCTGAACGTGAGTTCGCGCGCTGAAGCAGCCCTCGAAGCGCAGCGCCTCGGTTTGTTCCGCCGCTGATGGCCCGCCAGCCGGTGAACCGTCCCGCGCATAATCGCGCCCCATGATCGGACGACTCACCGGCACCCTGGCGGAAAAATCCCCGCCCCAGATCCTCATCGATGTGAACGGCGTCGGCTACGAAGTCGATGTCCCGATGAGCACCTTCTACAACCTGCCCCACCTCGGCGAGCGGTGCGGGAAGACGCGCAACTGCTCTACGGCTTCCTCACGCCCGCGGAGCGCGAGACCTTTCGCCAGCTCATCCGCATCACCGGCGTCGGCCCGCGCATCGCCTTGGCCGTCCTGTCCGGCATGAGCGCCAACGAGCTGGCGCAGGCCGTCAGCACGCAGCAGGTCGGCCGGCTCGTCAAGGTGCCCGGCATCGGCAAGAAAACCGCCGAGCGGCTGCTGCTCGAACTCAAGGGCAAGCTCGGCCCCGATCTGGCGCTACCAGGCACGGTGGTGCAGACCGATGCGCAGTCCGACATCGTGCAGGCGCTGATTGCCCTCGGCTATAACGAGAAGGAAGCAGCGGCGGCGATCAAGCTGCTGCCGGTGGACATCGGGGTGAGTGACGGGATCAAGGCGGCGCTGAAGTCACTGGCGAAATAACCAGTCCTGCGCACCTGCGCCAGGGCCTTTGACGGACAATTGACCGCATGGCCATCCAGACCGACGACTTCGCCCCCGCCCCCTCCAAACGCATCGTCAGCGCCGCCCCCAGCACCCCGCAGGAAGAGGCGATCGAGCGCGCCCTGCGCCCGAAACTGCTCGACGAATATGTCGGCCAGGCGAAGGCCCGCGAGCAGCTCGAAATCTTCATCAGCGCCGCCAAGAAACGCTCGGAGGCGCTCGACCATGTGCTGCTGTTCGGCCCGCCCGGTCTCGGCAAGACCACGCTGTCGCACATCATCGCGGCCGAACTCGGCGTGAACCTGCGCCAGACGAGCGGGCCGGTGCTGGAAAAACCCAAGGATCTGGCGGCGCTGCTGACCAACCTGGAGAAGAACGACGTGCTCTTCATCGACGAGATCCACCGGCTCAGCCCGGTCGTCGAGGAGATCCTGTACCCCGCGCTGGAGGACTACCAGATCGACATCATGATCGGTGAAGGCCCGGCGGCGCGCTCGATCAAGCTCGACCTGCAGCCGTTCACGCTGGTGGGCGCCACGACCCGCGCCGGCATGCTGACCAACCCGCTGCGCGACCGCTTCGGCATCGTGGCACGGCTGGAGTTCTACACGCCCGAGGAACTCTGCCGCATCGTGACGCGCTCGGCCGGGTTGATGGGCGCGCCGATCGACGCGGAAGGCGCGATGGAGCTGGCCCGCCGTTCACGCGGCACGCCGCGCATCGCCAACCGCCTGCTGCGCCGCGTGCGCGACTACGCCGAGGTCAAGGGCGACGGGCGCATCGTCAAGCTGATCGCCGACAAGGCGCTGACGATGCTCGACATCGATCCGAAGGGGTTTGACGTGATGGACCGCAAGGTGCTCGAAGCCATCGTGCATCGGTTCGACGGCGGGCCGGTCGGGCTGGACAACGTGGCGGCGGCGATCGGCGAGGATTCGGGGACGATCGAGGACGTGATCGAGCCGTACCTGATCCAGCAGGGCTATCTGCAGCGCACGCCGCGCGGGCGGATCGCGACGCTGGCGGCATATCGGCATCTGGGGGTCACGCCGCCGACGAAGGCGGGGGCGCTGGGCGCGGCGGGTGATTTGTTCGGCGAGTAGCGATTCCAGAAGGACGGAGCCGGGCCGATCACGAAGCCGTGATCGAGTGGTACTTGGCCATCAGATCCTCGAAGAAGGACATGCCTTCGAGTTCACGGTTGTCTTCGTAGGCCAAGCAAATCAGCATGCGCACAAGAATCATGTTCTTGTCGCCTGTGGGCCTCGGGCCGCCATGGGTATCGACCCACTCCCACAGATGGTCCCGGATGCCTTCGAGATCAACAGCACCAGCGCCCATCCAATACATCTGAAGCTGCGGGAGCACGTCCTGGGCAATGTCCAGAGCAGGCCAATCCAGTGCCTCGATCTGTCTCAGCATGTATTCGGCATATTGATTCTTTTCACGCACGAGACACTCTGACGGTTTTTCAAGCTTGGATTCCAGCAATTCGTCTTCCGTCATCTTGAAATCTTCAGAGAACTCGATGGTGTTCTTTTCATCCAGAAAACCGATCCTGCGTGGCGGCATCTTCTCGATATCCTGTACAGATCAGCGATCAGGTCAAGACAACCCGTGCGCCGCCACCCCGCCACGGCTCCCGAGTCCGCCATCGCTGCTTTCTTCGAGCGCCACGCCCTCCAGATGCTGCGTATCCCCCCACCCCACCATCGTCAGCCGCTCCCCGGTGAACAACAGCCGGTTGATGCTCGCATTGCCAAGCTGCCAGGTGCGCGGCGCCTCGATCGGCATGCCGCAGGCGGCGCGGTACAGGCAGTCCAGCACCCCGCCATGCGCCACCAGCACGACGGTCTGCCCCGGATGCGCCGCCGCGAGCCGGTGCGCGGTGTCGATCGAGCGGGCATAGAACGTCCGCAGCGACTCGGCGCCATCGGGCTCGAAATCTGGCTCGCGGGACTTCCAGCGCTTGACAAGATCCGGGTAGATCGCCTCGATCTCGGCGACCGTGCGGCCCTGGAATAGTCCGAAGTTGCGCTCGCGCAACCCGGCGTCATGAAGCACCGGCAAACCAATGCGCTGCGAGATGGCGTCCGCCGTCGCGGCGGCGCGCAGCAGATCGGACGAGTACAGCACCGCAATATCCTCACCCACCAGCGCCTCGGCGGCCCGCTCCGCCTGCCAGTGGCCGGTATCGTTCAAGGGAATGTCGAGCTGGCCCTGGATGCGGGTATCGACGTTCCACGCGGTCTCGCCGTGGCGGATCGCGAGGATGCGGGTGCTGCTGTCGTGGCCCATCATCGGCTCAGCCCCAAGTGTGCAGGCGGCGGTTCAGCGTGTAGGTGCCCGTCAGGCTGGTCTGGCCGAGCACATGGCCGTCGATCGCCGCCCGCACCTGCGCCCCCGTGAACGACCCCTCGACCGGGCAGCGGTCCAGGTCGGTGGCGTACAGCGTGAACACGTAGTGGTGAACCAGGCTGTCGTTGAACGGCGGGAACGGGCCGTCGTAGCCGAAGTAATCGCCGGCCAGCTCAGGATTGCCGGCGAACCAGCCGGTGTAGTCGTTCAGGCCGTGGCGGGCGCCGTTCCGCGTGGCCGGGCCGGGCTTGCCGCGTGCGGTGAACCCCTGGCTGAACTCGCTTTCGTGCATGCGGTTCACCGTCGGCGGCAGATCGACCATCACCCAGTGGAAAAAATCCACCCGTGGCAGATCCGCCGGCACCTCGCGGTCGGTCTGGTTCACGTCATCCCCCCGGCTGGGCACGTCCGGGTCGTGGCAGATCAGCACCAGCGAACGCGTCCCGGCCGGCAGGTCGCGCCACCCCAGGTGCGGGCTGAGGTTGCTGGCGAACGTGACGACGCTGTCATCCGATCGGCCGGCGGCAAAGCAGGGCGGGATGGGCGCGCCGTCGACAAAGGTTTCGCTGAACAGTTGCATCTCGGGTCTCCTTGCGGTGCAGGGCTGAGGCTGAGGCTTCACACGCCCCAGACGATGTCGTGGTCGGCCGCCTGGGCGCGCTTGAGCATCTCGATCAGCGGCCACGCACGCTGGCGCAGGCTGATCTCTCTGGGTGGCGGCAGCGCACGGCCTTCGGCGGCGGCTTCGGCCTCGGCGTCGCGGCGGGCATGGTCTTCCTCGGCGATGCCCCGCTCCAGCGCGGCGATGGCGGCGGGCATCTGCGCCGGCTGGAAGATGCCCTGCGGCGCTGGCGCGCGGCCCATCAGCCGCATCATCCGGTCGCCGACCGGCGCGGTCATGATCAGGTCACCCACGGCCTTGGACTTGAACTTGTAGAGCATCGGGACAGTTCCTTTCAGGCTGGCAATCAGGTCACCGGTGGATTGTGCGCCGCGTCGGGCACGCCCAGTGCCGCTGCGATCCGGCCGCGCACCGCCTGCACCAGCGCCCGCCGGTCCAGTCCTTCAGAGGCCACTGGCTCCAGCACGTCCACATGGACCTCGATCCCCGACGCGCAGGCGATCATCCAGAGACTTTGCACCAGCGTCGTCTCGCCGATGTAGGCCGCCGACGGGCTGACCGCGTGCCCTGGCTCCGAGAAGCGCAGCGCCACCGGCTGCACCGGCGCCCCGCTGCTCACCGCCGCCTGCAGCAGGTTGGCGTGGAAGGGCAGCAGGTGGTGGCCGTCGGACGTGGTGCCCTCGGGGAAGAAGGCCACGGTGTCGCCTGCCTTGAGCGCCTCGGCCGACTGGTGGACCACACGCAAGGCGTCGCGCTTGTTCTCGCGCTCGATGAAGAGCGTGCCGGCCTGGGTGATGAGCCAGCCGAGCAGCGGCCACGCTTTCACATCGGACTTCGACACAAAGCGCGCCTGCGGGCACACCGCATGCACGGCCATGATGTCCAGCCAGGAGACATGGTTGATCGCCAGCAGTTGCGGTCCGTTCTGGAAGTGCCCGCTCGGCCGCAGCGTGATGCCCAGCAGCGCCAGCATCTCGGCCGACCACTGCTGGATGCGGGCACAGCGGTGGGCGGCACTGGCGCCGTCGAACTCGCGCCATGCGATCCAGACGCCGCGCAGCACCTGCAGGGTCATGCGCCCGATCCGCCAGACCGCGCGCACGCGCCGCAGCGCCATCAGCGCGTCTCGTGGGCGACGGTGCCGGCCACGAGCGTGGTGCGCACCCGGCCAGGCAGCGCCATGCCGGTGTCGGCGAAAGCGAAGGGCGTGTACTTGCCCTGGCTGTGCAGCGCGTCCGGCGTGACGGGCCACAGCGCCTCGGGGTCGAACACGCAGACATCGGCCACGCCCCCTTCGACCAGTCGACCGGCGCTCGACGACAGCGAACCCAGCGCATCGCCCAGCACGCGCACCGGGTCGGACGTGACCCGCGCCAGCGTCGCCGGCAGCGACAGGCCCACGTCCGCGCCCCACTTCAGCGCCATGCTCAGCAGCAGCTCCAGCCCGGTCGCTCCTGGCTCGGCCTCAGCAAAAGGCAGCGTCTTGGCATCGCCCTCGACCGGTGTGTGGTCGGAGACCAGCGCGTCGATCGTGCCGTCGGCGAGTGCGGCGCGCAGCGCGTCGCGGTCGCGGCCCTGGCGCAGCGGCGGCGTCAGGCGCATGGCGGGGTTGAAGTAGCCGATGTCGATCTCGGTC
>JBEEMX010000223.1:0-6519 GCA_041192465.1 Pseudomonadota bacterium
GGCGACGCTGCGCCACACCCGCGCCGCGCAGGACTATCTCTCCCCGCTGGCACCGGGCAGCGCGTTGCCGGGCGGCGGAGCCGGGGCGGCGACTGCGGCTGCGGCGGGTGAGCGGCGTGGCGCCTTCGCGGTGCTGCGGGTGCGGGTGCTGGAGATGGACTGGCTGTCGCTCGACGCGGACGGACACCGCCGCGCCGTGTTCGATTTTCGCGACGCTGCCGGAGTTGCCCGCTGGCTGGTACCGTGAAGCCCGTGTGGTGTGCGCGTGTGGGCAGTCCAGCGGCGACAATCTGCGGGCGCTGCGTGCCGCAGCTGCGCCCTGGCCCTCCTTGACGAAAAGTATCCCCGTGTCCGCAACGCCCCTTCCGTCCGCCTTCGCCGCTTCCGCTGTCCTGTCCGTCCCTGACCGGCTGGCCGTCCGGCTGGGCCACGCCGGGCTGGTGCCCTTTGTGCTGGGTGCCGTGCTGGCGCTGCTGGTGCGGGCCGATGTGCTGCCCTATGTGGTGCTGTCGCTGTCGGTCTACGCGGGGATGATCGTGTCGTTTCTGGGCGGCATCCACTGGGGCATCCTGATGGTGGCGCGCGATGCCGCGCCGCGCCGCCTGCTCTGGGCGGTCACGCCGTCGCTGTTCGGCTGGGTGTCGGTGGTGATGCCGCCGCACGCGGGGCTGGTGATCCAGGCGCTGTTGCTGATCGTGTGCTATCTGGTGGATCGGCGCGTCTATCCGGCCTACGCTGTTGCTGATCGTGTGCTATCTGGTGGATCGGCGCGTCTATCCGGCCTACGGGCTGTCGAAGTGGCTGACGCTGCGCTTCAGGCTGACGCTGGTGGCGTCGATGAGCTGCTTCATGGCCGCCGCCGCGGCCAGTGCCTGACCACGCAAGCCACGGAAGCCCTGCATGATCCGCTACCACGTCGAGATCGACGATCTCCACCGCCACCACTACCGCGTCACCCTGACCCTGCCGAACCCGGCGCCACGGCAAAGGCTGTCGCTGCCCGTCTGGATTCCCGGCAGCTACCTTGTGCGCGAGTTCGCCCGCCACCTCTCGGCGGTCGAGGCGCGCCAAGGCCGCCGCACGGTGGCGCTGGCGCAATGTGACAAGCAGAGCTGGGAAGCCGCCTGCACCGGTCGAGGCGCGTTGACGGTGAGCTGGCGTGTCTACGCCTTCGACAACTCGGTGCGCTGCGCCTGGCTGGACACGCAGCGCGGCTTCTTCAACGGCACCGGCATGTTCCTCTGCGCCGAGGGACGCGAAGCGGACGAGCACCGCGTCACCTTCGGTCCTCTGCCCGCTGGCTGGGACATCGCCACCGGCCTGTCCGAAGTCGCTCCCCGCGAATACGCCGCGCCCGACTACGACGCGCTGATCGACCACCCCGTCGAGCTGGGCACCTTCTGGCGCGGCACCTTCACCGCGTGCGGCGTCGAGCACGCGTTCGTCGTCGCGGGCGCGCTGCCGAGCTTCGACGGCGAGCGGCTGCTGGCCGACACGCGCCGCCTCTGCGAGGCCCAGATTCGCTTCTGGCACGGCGACACCCCGGCGCCATTTGCCCGCTATGTGTTCATGCTCAACACGGTCGATGACGGCTACGGCGGGCTGGAGCACCGCAACAGCACCGCACTGATCTGCAACCGCCGCGACTTGCCCCGACGCGGCGAAGCGGGGTTGAACGACGGCTACGTGACGCTGCTCGGCCTGATCAGCCACGAGTATTTCCACACCTGGAACGTCAAGCGCCTGAAGCCCCGCGAGTTCACCCCCTATGACCTGCGCGGCGAGAACTACACGGCGCTGCTCTGGTTCTTCGAGGGCTTCACCAGCTACTACGACGACCTGTTCCTCGTGCGCACCGGGTTGATCGACCAGACGCGCTACCTGCGGCTGGTCAACAAGACCATCAATCAGGTGCTTGGCACACCCGGCCGCCAGGTGCAGAGCGTCGCGCAGTCGAGCTTCGACGCCTGGGTCAAGTACTACCGCCCGGACGAGAACAGCGCCAACGCCACCGTCAGCTACTACACCAAGGGGGCGCTGGTGGCGCAGGCGCTGGACTTGACGCTGCGCCAGGAGGGCAAGGGCACGCTCGACGACGTGATGCGCGGACTCTGGCAGCGCAGCGGCGGCGGGCCGATCGGCGAGGACGACGTCGCCGCCGTGCTGGCCGAGGTCGGCGGGCGCTCGTTCGCGGCGGAACTGGCGGCCTGGGTCCACGGCACGGACGATCTGCCCACGCAGGCCCTGCTCGCCACCCACGGCGCCGACTGGCAGCGCGACCGGCCGCTGTTCGCGCAGCGCCTGGGTGCGCGGGTGAGCGAGTCGCCGCAGGGCTTGAAGGTGCAGTCCGTCCAGCACGGCGGTGCGGCGGATCTGGCGGGGCTGTCGGCGGGGGATGAACTCCTCGCGCTGGGCGACTGGCGCGTGGTCAAGCCGGAGGATCTGGCGCTCTACGGCGCGTTCGAGCAGCCGCAGCCGCTGCTGGTCAGCCGCGACCGGCGCCTGCTGCGGTTGACGCTGCCGGTTTCGACGGCCGAGGGCGCCGTCACCCTGAGCTGGCAGGCCAAGCCCGCCGCCCCCCGGCCGCGGCGGCTGCGTGCGGCCTGGCTGGGCGCCACCGGGGCCTGAGGATGCGCGCCGCATGGCGCCAGGGCTGGGCGTGGTGGGGGCTGGCGCTGCTGGTCCTGCTGCTGCACGGGCTGGCGCTGGACGGACTCGGTCGCGCGCTGGCACCGGGCGCACCGCCTGTGCCGTCGATCCGCCGCATCGAGGCCAGCTACACCCGCACCGTGGCGCAGTCGGCGCCGCCCGCCGGCCCGGCCGCCGCACCGGTGGCGGCACCTGCCACACGGCCGCGTCCCGCTGCGGCCTCGCCCGCCGCCGCTCCCGCCAGCGAGGCGGCGTCGCCTGTCGAGACCGTGGTGTCCGACCCGCCGCCCGCGGCAGCCGAGCCACCCCCAGACCCGAACGTGGCCCCTGGCACCGTGGCTGCCGCGCCCGTGGTGGCCGCACCCGTGGTGGCCGCGTCCGCGGTGGGGGCTGCGGCGCCTGCCAGTGCGGCAGCGGGTGCCGCCTCCGGACCTGCCTTCACCTGGCCCGACTCGACCCGACTCACCTACGCGCTCACCGGCTGGTACCAGGGCGAGGTCCACGGCAACGCGCAGGTCGAGTGGCTGCGCGACGGCGACCGCTACCAGGTCCACCTCGACGTCAGCATCGGCCCGCGGCTGGCCCCGCTGGTCGCCCGCCGCATGAGCAGCGAGGGCCGCATCACCCCCGACGGCCTGCGCCCGTTGCGCTACGAGCAGGCCACGCGCCAGATCCTCGGCGCCAGCCGGCTGGTGCAGATGGTGTTTCCCGACGAGCGCAGCGTGCGGCTGCAGGACGGGCGGCTCGCCAGCACCCGTGCCGATGTGCAGGACACCGCCAGCCAGTTCATCCAGATGGTCTACCTGTTCTCGGTGCGGCCGGCGCTGCGCGAGAAGGGCGGGCGGGTCGAGTTCGATCTGGCGCTGCCGCACCGGGTGCGCCGCTGGGCCTACGAGGTGGGCGACACGTTGCCCACCATGACTCCGCTGGGCGAGCTGCAGACCTTCCATGTCCGCCCCGTGCCAGCCCGCGACAGCGTGGCCGAGACACCGGGTGAGGCCACCCGCTCTGGTGGCAGCATCCTCAGCACACAGGTCTGGTATGCGCCCACGCTGCAGATGCTGCCCGTGCGCATCCGCATCGAGCAGGACGCCGAGACCTGGGTGGATCTGCGCCTGTCCGAGCCGCCGAAGCAGTCGGGGCCTTGACGCCTGCGCCGGTGGAGCTGCGTGAATTTGTCGCGGAAATATGTCCATACTCTGAGGGATGACACGCTCCAGCCGGGCATCTACCCTGAGCCCTTGTCCAGTGGAGCAACCTCATGTCAGACATCGATGTGAAATACGCGGCGCTCGGGGGTGCCGGCGGGTGGCTGGGTCCGGCCATGACACCGGAGACGGTGGCCCCGGATGGCGTCGGGCGTTACCGGCACTACCGCAGCGGCTCGATCTACTGGTCGCCGAGCAGCGGTGCCCACGAGGTGCATGGCCGCATCCGTGACCGCTGGGCCGCGCTGGGCTGGGAGCGCAGCTTCCTGGGCTACCCGCTGACCGACGAGACCGCCACGCCGGGCGGCGGCGGGCGCTACAACCATTTCCAGGGCGGATCGGTCTACTGGACCCCGGCCACCGATGCCCACGAGGTCCATGGCGCCATCCGCGGCAAGTGGGCCGCGCTGGGCTGGGAGCGCAGTGTCCTGGGCTACCCGATCACCGACGAGAGTGCCACGCCCGACGGCATCGGGCGCTACAACCATTTCCAGGCCGGATCGGTCTACTGGACCACGGCCACGGGCGCGCACGAAGTCCACGGCGCCATCCGCGGCAAATGGTCGAGCCTGGGGTGGGAACGCAGCTTCCTGGGCTATCCGCTGACCGACGAAACCACCGCCCCCGATGGGGTCGGGCGCTACAACCACTTCCAGGGCGGCTCGGTCTACTGGAGCCCGTCCAGCGGGGCACACGAGGTGCATGGCGCCATCCGCAACGAGTGGGCGCGGCTGGGCTGGGAGCGCAGCTTTCTCGGCTATCCCACCAGCGACGAACTCAGCACCGAGGACGGCAGCGGCCGCTACAGCGAGTTCCAGCACGGCTCGATCTTCTGGAGTCCGGCCACCGGCGCCCTGGCGTGCCGCGAGACCGTGCGGCTGCACATCAAGTGCCTGACCGCACCGACCCGCTTCAGCATCAACCAGATGCTCGCCAACATGCGCGTGACCTACGCGACGGCGCAGATCGGCGTCAAGTACGTGTCCTTCGAGACGCTGAACCTGCCCGCGCTCAACGACCTGGATGTCGGCGGCTGCACGGCCGGCAGCGCCACGGCCGAGCAGATCGCCCTGTTCGCCAACCGCAACAGCGTCACCGGCACGGACGTGGTGGTCTATTTCGTCCGCAGCACGCAGCCCCCGTTCAACGGCTGCGCCGCCCACCCGGCGGGACGGCCTGGCGCGGCCGTGGCCAGTGGCGCGAGCGCCTGGACGCTGGCGCACGAGGTGGGCCATGTGCTGGGCCTGTCCCACGTCAACGACAACAACCGCCTGATGACGGGCAACGGCACCGACAACATCACCAACCCGCCCCCCGACCTGATCGCGGCGGAAAGCGCGACGATGCTGGCCAGTGCCTCGACGGTCTGAGGGATGGTTCACACGGTTCACACACGTTTCGCGCTCTCTGGACTCTGGAGATAGACATGGCTGTCACGATGCAACAGGTACTCGCCGAGATTGACCGCGAGGAACCCGATTACCCGACGCTGGCGCGGTTTGGTGCCGACGCGCTGCCGCACCTGAAACTCATCGCCGGTGCCGACGACCCGCTCAAGGCGTCGAAAGCGGTCTATGCCGCGACGCTCATCGGCGGTGCCGGGGCCACCGAGCTGCTGCGCACCGCCGCCGAACACCACGATCCGCAGGTGCGGATTGCCGTGGCCCATGGCCTGCAGAACATGGGGTCGGCAGCGCCGAGCGATCTGGTGCTCAAGGGGCTGGGGGATGTCGATGCGGGGGTGCGCAAGCGCGCGCTCGGGACCGCCGGGATGCTGCGGCGGGCCGATTTCAGCCAGCAGGTCAACGCCATGGTCCAGCACGATCCGGCCGAACACCTGCGCAGCGCCGCCTCGGTGACGCAGAAACAGCTCATGGTGGCGCCGTGACCCATGCCTGAAATCAGCAGGGTCGTCCTATAGTGCGAGGCGGTATTTCCACAGGACGACTCCATGACCCTCCCCGAAAACACGCCACTCCCCACCTGCGCCACCCTCCTCGTCGAAACCCGCCCCGGCATCGGCGAGAACGCTCTGCGCTACGGCTGGATCACGCTGAACCGCCCCAAGGCCCTGAACGCGCTGAACGACACGCTGATGGACGAACTCGGCGCCGCGCTGCTGGCCTTCGATGCGGACGATGGCATTGCCTGCATCGTCGTCACCGGCAGCGAGAAAGCCTTCGCGGCGGGCGCGGACATCGCGATGATGCAGCCCTTCGACTTCCCGAACGCCTACCGCAAGGGCCTGATCTCGCGCAACTGGGACACGATCCGGCAGGTCCGCAAGCCGGTCATCGCGGCGGTGTCGGGCTTTGCGCTCGGTGGTGGCTGCGAAGTGGCGATGGCCTGCGACTTCATCCTCGCGGCGGACAACGCCAGGTTCGGCCAGCCCGAGATCAAGCTCGGCATCATCCCCGGCGCCGGCGGCACGCAGCGCCTGCCGCGCGCAGTGGGAAAAAGCAAGGCGATGGACCTCGCGCTGACGGGTCGGATGATGGACGCGGTCGAGGCCGAGCGCGCGGGGCTGGTGTCGCGGGTCGTGCCGCTGGCCGAGCTGCATGCCGAGGCGGACAAGGCGGCGCAGTTGCTGCAGCAGACCGACAAGATTCTGATGCAGTTTCCAGAAGTGGAGCGTGTCTTCGGCAAGGTCGGACGCGCGGAG
>JBEEMX010000224.1:0-5815 GCA_041192465.1 Pseudomonadota bacterium
TCGAACCGCAGCGCAACGGGCGCCAGGCCGAGGTCGAGCAAGCGGTCGAGATGTTCAACGTGCTGTCCCATGATCTGGGGGCCGATGCCCGGCTGCGGAGCGACTGGGAGCGCGTGGCGGCTGAATGGCGCGCGCTGGCCAAGGACGTGGCAACCCGTGGTGTTTCCGGTCCGCAAAGCTTCGAGCGCCACACGGCGCTGATCGCGCACCAGCTCGAACTGCACGGCCGGGTGATGGACGCGACCGGGCTGACGCTGGATGCACAACCGGATGCCTATTTCCTGACGGTTGCCACGCTGCAGCTGGCGCCTGAACTCGCGGAGTCACTGGGCCAGATGCGGGCCATTGGTGCGCTGGTGCTGGCCCGGCAAGAAGTCGCGCCAGAGCAGAAAGATGCCCTCCTGTCCCTGGTTGACCGGGCACAACGCCAGACCCGCGAGGTGGGCCTGAGTCTGGACAAGGTGTTCTATCTCGCCCCCGGGGCCAAGACCGCGCTGGGGGATGACGTTGCCCGGGTGCAGGCGGCGCTCACCTCGGCACAACGGCTCACGCAGGAGCAGATCCTGGGTGCCGCGGCGCTGAGCTATGCCTCGGCAGACTATTTCCGGGTGATGACCGAGTCGATCGATCAGGTGTACGGCCTGCAGCACAAGGCCAGCGAGATTCTGGAGGCGCAACTCACGGCACGCTTGAACGAGACCCGCCAGTTCGAGTGGCTGCTGATCGGTTCGTGCCTGCTGCTGAGCGTGCTGGGCTTGGCGCTGGGGCGCGGGGTGACACGCTCGATCACGGACGCGGTGGAAGCGGCGCGGGCCTCGGCGGTGCGCATTGCCAATGGCGATCTGACCCACGCGCCTCCGGCGACTTCGCACGACGAGCTGGGCGAACTGATGGTGGCGATGGCGGCCATGCAGGCGTCGCTGACCCGTGTGGTCGGCACCGTGCGCCAGAACGCTGACAGCGTGGCCACGGCCAGTGTCCAGATTGCGCAGGGCAACCTCGACCTGAGCGCCCGCACCGAGCAGCAGGCCAGCGCACTGGAGGAAACTGCGGCCACGATGGACGAGCTGAATTCGACCGTCCGCACCAATGCCGAGAGCGCCCAGCAGGCCAACGCGCTGGCCCAGGGCGCCACCAGCATCGCCGTGCGCGGCGGCGAGATGGTGGCGCAGATGGTGGACAAGATGGACGGCATCAGCGCCGCATCGCGCAAGATCGCCGAGATCATCGGGGTGATCGACGGGATCGCCTTCCAGACCAACATCCTGGCGCTCAACGCGGCGGTGGAAGCGGCGAGGGCCGGCGAGCAAGGGCGCGGCTTCGCTGTGGTGGCGGGTGAAGTGCGCTCGCTGGCGCAACGCTCGGCGGCGGCGGCCCGCGAGATCAAGGGCTTGATCAACACCA
Organism: Pseudomonadota bacterium; assembly: GCA_041192465.1. Classification (GTDB taxonomy): domain Bacteria; phylum Pseudomonadota; class Gammaproteobacteria; order Burkholderiales; family Burkholderiaceae_C; genus Sphaerotilus. The sequence continues at coordinate 1,405 of JBEEMX010000224.1, forward strand.
GCGTCGAGCGGGTCGAACAAGGCTCTGCGCTGGTCAACCAGACTGGGCGCACGGTGGACGAGGTGGTTGCGGCCATCAAGCGTGTCAGCGAGATCGTTGCCCAGATCAGTGCCGCCAGCGCCGAGCAGAGCCTGGGTGTGCAGCAGGTCGGCCAGGCGGTGGGCCAGATGGACCAAGTGACGCAGCAGAACGCGGCGCTGGTCGAGGAGTCGGCCGCCGCCGCGGAAGGGCTCAAGCAGCAGGCGCATGAACTGGTCCAGGCGGTCGCGCTGTTCAAACTGGGTCAGGACAGTGCGCAGAACATGAAGCCCCCTGACTTGGCGCACAAGGCACCGAAACCAGCACCGTATCCCGCCGAAAGAATGGCCCTGGCCACATTGTCGCAGGGGCCTGCGTCCGAGCGGACAGGCACCGATGATTGGGAGCGTTTCTGATGCGCCGGAAGTCCGGGCGGTCGAACAGCCGTTCCAGCCCCTGTTTCAAGCCGAAACGCTGGAGCAGGCGCTGCGCACCATCGTGCTGGTGCCCTCGGACTGAGAAGGTTGCGCCGGTCGGGCTTGTGCTTCACCGGTCCGGCAACCTCGATCTCGGAATCTGCGCGCCCGTCGAACTCGACGCCAGTGTGGTCTTGGCTATGGCCGATACCGGGGGGTGAATACATACGCTAGGCTGGCCCGCCATTCCGCGACCACCCGAAGCCCTGCGCTTCCGACAGGAGAACCCCATGTTTTCGCACATCATGCTCGGCACCAACGACCTCGACCGGGCCAAGGTGTTCTACGACGCCGTGCTCGGCACGCTCGACGTGCCCCCCGGTGGTGTCGACCGCCACCGCATCTTCTGGCGCACCAAGGCGGGCGTGTTCTCGGTGAGCCGGCCCATCGACGGGCAGCCAGCCACGGTCGCCAACGGCAGCACCACCGGCTTCGCGTGCCAGTCGCCCGAGCAGGTCCAGGCATGGCACGCTGCCGGACTGGCCAGCGGCGGCACGACCTGCGAAGACCCGCCGGGCCTGCGCGAAGGCCCGGCCGGGAAGCTCTATCTGGCCTACCTGCGTGATCCGGATGGAAACAAGCTCTGCGGGTTGTACCGCGTGCCGCGGGGGTGAGCGCGGCCAGTGGGCATCGGCTGCACGCTAGCCCTGGATCAGCAGCCGTGCGGCCTTGATGCGCTCCTGAATCACCATGCTGACGGTCACACCGTCCACCACATCGACCCGCCACGGCAGGTCCGACTCCGAGAAGGCTTCGGATAGCGCGGCCTGTTCGTCGAGCGACAGCGGCGCCGGCCCGATTACCGCCAGATCCAGATCGGACCAGGGTTTGGGCGGGTGGGTACCGCCGCCAGCGCGGGAACCGAAGGCCCAGACCTCCCGGTCCGGCACCAGCCGGGACAGCACGTTTCGGACGATCTCCAGATGACGCGGCTCGATCGCGAGCCGGGCCGCCAGTTGGCCCGCGTCGGGGGGATTCACGGGCGCTGCTCCAGTGCGTGCAACAGGGCTCGGGCATCTGTCAAGAAGGGATGGACGCCCTCGTAGACTTGCCGCGCTTTGGCCAGGTCGTAGGTGTGCGAAGTGGTGCCGCGCATCTGCCGGTAGCGGAACCAAGCCTCGACATCGCCGATGAGTCCCTTCTCGGCCCCGACGCGCAGCAAGTCGCGGAAGCCGAGCTGGTCCGTCTCGCCCGGTGTGTCGGTCTCGGCCTCGATCTGCCGGCGCAGCATCTTCGTGCCCAGCTCGTAGACGAACTCGAAGTTCTGGATCACGCCAGCGAACAGCGTGTTGCGCACGGCCGCCGACTGGTTCTGAAGCCACGCCTCGTCGGCGACGACGCGCAGGCTGTCCTCCAGCGAGGTCAGGGCTTGGCGCAGCGGGGAGAGGTCGAGGGGGAAGGGCATGGGCGCTAGGGTAGCGGACAGCGGGGTGCATCCCACAGACAGGTCACCGCTTCAGGCGCCATAGACCGCGACCCGTTCGGCGTTGATGCGCTGGCGCAGATAGGGATTGACCAGCGAGGCGTCGGTCAGCAGATCGACCGGGCGATCGAACAGCCGTTCCAGCCCCTGCTTCAGGCCGAAGAAGGCGTCGGCGTAGCCGCCCGGCGGCTGGTCTTCGGGCAGATCCACGACAAAATCCAGATCGCTGGTGTCCGGGCAAAAGTCCGCCCGTGTGGCCGATCCGAAGAGTTCCAGCCGCCGCGCACGGTGCTGGCGGCACAGCGCCGCGATGTCGTCGCGGTGGCCGAGGATGAAGTGGGGGACGGCCATGGGGCGATTGAAGGGCCATCGGGCGTGGGCGTCAAGCGTTGCCTTGCGGGCTGCCCTGCCGGGGCGACGATTGCAGCACCTCGACTAGCCGTTGGCCTGTGTGTGTGGCGGTCATTCGGCTCTTGGTCTCCTCGCCGCTGCGCTGCACATAGCGCGTGAAGACCTGCTCCAGCAGTTGCCGGGGATCGTCCGTCATTGCCGCCCGCAGCGGCGCGTAACGGATCATGGTCTCCCGAGGCTGCACGAGATCCTGCACCAACCGCAACGCCAGCGCCTCTTCCCGGCACCCGCTGGCGAACTGCCGCTGGTGCAGGTGGTCCCGCAGATGGGCCAGTCCAGCCTCTGCCTCGCGCCGCACGAGGGTGCAGTGGGCGATGTGGCGGTGCATTCCGGCAATCCCTGGCTGATGAGGCGACGACCTGACCCGAAGTGAAAAAAGTTTATTGTGTGAACGTCTGATCAGGCCGACAATCTCGATTGTCGATTGTCGATTGTCGATTTGCAAGAGCATCCATGTCGGAACGTCGCCGTACAGGTTCCGAACAGTCAATTGGGCAACAGACGAAACGGCTAGTCTGTGGGAAGCGGCAAAGCCCCGGCTTTGGTCTCCGACCCGATCCATTGGATCAGCTAAGGAGTCGTTGCGACTTCCCTTCGACCCTCAAAGGGTTCCCACGCGGGGGCCCTTTGCTTTTGTACTCGGCACTGCCGTCACTACGCTGTAGAACTGCTGGTTGCTGGTGTCGTACTTCGGTTCCAGAACCACGTAGCCCGTTGGTCGGCTGAGCACGATCGGGCGATGATGCCCTCGGATGGACGCAAATTCGCAGTGGATCGCAGCCCCTGGCTGGACGATGTTCGAGACAAAGCGGACAGCCGCCATCACGATGCCATCCGGGTGCTCTTTCAATGACTTGCGGTGCTCCGCGATGATGTGATGCACCCTATAGCCCCGATTCGGGCCGAAGTGCTCACCGAAGCGCAGGCGGATGTGTCCCGCCTCCAGACGTTCCGCTTGGTAGCGGATTTCGTTCAGGTAACCGAATGAAGGCCCCCCGTTGGGATGCGCCAGAAAAAGCCGGGGGTCGGGGACTGTGTGGACATCACGCGGGGGTCTGTTGTAGTGCAGAGACATAGGCAAGCTGGTCTCTGCTGATCACGCATCAATGTTGGCCGCCCTCAACGCATTCGTCTCAATAAACTCCCGTCGCGGCTCCACCTCATCCCCCATCAGCATCGTGAACACCTTGTCCGCCTCGATCGCATCCTCGATCTGCACGCGCAGCAGGCGGCGCACGGTCGGGTCCATCGTGGTTTCCCACAACTGGCTGGGGTTCATCTCGCCCAGGCCCTTGTAACGCTGGCGGCCGACGGCGTTTTCGGCCTGCGTCATCAGCCAGGCCATCGCGGCGCGGAAGTCCGCGACCTTGATCTGCTTCTGGCGCTCGCCTTCGCCGCGCTTGGCCACTGCGTCGTCGCTCAACAGGCCCTTGAAGGTCACCCCGGCCACGCTCAGCGCCTCGTAATCGGCGCCATGCACGAAGTCGGCGGTGATGACGCTGCTCTTGATGTTGCCGTGGTGGCGGCGGCTGATGCGCAGGTAATGCTTGTCGGTGCGCGGATCGATCTCGGCGCTGACCTCGGCGTCGTGCAGCGCGGCTTTCAGTGCGTCCGCGCTGGTGGCCGCGGCTTCCGGCGTGTCGAGGTCGAGCGTCAGCCCGTCGCTGATGGTGCGCAGGGCTTCCACGTCCATCCAGTTCGACAGCCGCGCAATCACGTTGGTGGCCAGCAGGTACTGCCGCGCCAGCTCCTCCAGCGCGGCGCCGCTGATCGCCTCGCGGCCTTCGCCCGGCTCGACGATCGCGCTGTCCAGCGCCACCTTCAGCAGGTAGACATCCAGCTCGCTGCCGTCCTTCAGGTACTGCTCGTGCTTGCCGTGCTTGACCTTGTACAGCGGTGGCTGCGCGATGTAGATGTGGCCGCGTTCGACCAGCGCGGGCATCTGACGGTAGAAGAAGGTCAGCAGCAGGGTGCGGATGTGCGCGCCGTCCACGTCCGCGTCGGTCATGATGATGATGCGGTGGTAGCGGAGCTTGTCGGGGTTGAAGTCGTCGCCGCCCATGCCCTGGCCGATGCCGGTGCC
>JBEEMX010000225.1:0-5801 GCA_041192465.1 Pseudomonadota bacterium
TGTGTTCGTGTGCATGGTGCTGTCTCTTCGTTGGATGAGTGCGCGCAGGAAACAGCCATCCCCGGCGTCGTCGGCGGACAGGCCGAACGCCGTTGGGAGGGCAGGGTCCAGGGGGGAATCGTCAGAGGCCGGGTGATCGGCGCCCTGGATCGATCAGGGTGGGTGCATGAGCATGGGCATGGCCGGGATCACTTGAACAGCGAGGGCAGCCACAGCGAGAAGGCCGGCACGTAGGTGACGAACACCAGGCAGGCGCCAAGCGCGCTGTAGAACGGCAAGATGGTGCGCATCACCTGGCCGACCGAGATCTCCCCGATCGCGCAGCCGACGAACTGCACCGAGCCGACGGGCGGTGTGTTCAGCCCGAGCGCGCAGTTGATGAGCATGATGATGCCGAACTGCACCGGGTCCATGCCGAACTGCATCGCGATGGGCAGGAAGATCGGCGTGCAGATCAGGATGGTGGCGGCCATGTCCAGGAAGGTGCCCAGGATGAACAGCAGCACGTTGATCATCAGGAAGATCACCCACGGTGCGCTGGACACCGACTGCATCAGCTCGCCCGTCTTCTGCGGCACTTCGTAGAGCGCCATGAAGTAGCCGAAGGCGTTGGAGATGCCGATCAGCAGCAGCACGACGCCGGTGGTCTTGCACGCCTTGGCGCAGGCTTTGAGGAAGTTCTTCCACGTCAGCGAGCGGTAGACGAACACGGTGATCAGCAGCGCCCAGGCCACGGCGATCGAGGCCGATTCGGTCGCCGTGAACGCGCCCGACAGGATGCCGCCGAGGATGATGATCACCACCATCAGTCCCGGCAGCGAGGCCAGGAACGCCGCCAGCACCGCCGGCCAGCCGCCGAAGCCGCCCGGCCGCACCGGGTAGCCGCGCTTGACGGCCACCCAGTAGGCGGCGGCGAGGTTGCACAGCGTCAGGATCAGCGCCGGAACCATCCCCGCCAGCATCAGGCTCAGCACGCTGACCGACGCGATGCCCGAGGTGGCTAGCGTGAAGATGATCATGTTGTGCGAGGTCGGCATGATCGCGCCGACCAGCGCGGCGTGCGTGGTCACGTTGACGGCGTAGTCGGCGTCGTAGCCTTCCTTCTTCATCAGCGGGATCATCACCGAGCCGATCGCGGACACGTCCGCCAGCGGCGAGCCGGCGACACCGCCGAAGATGGTGCAGCCGAGCACATTGCTCATGCCCAGCCCGCCGCGCACATGCCCGACCAGGCTGTTGGCGAACTTGACGATGCGGTCGGCGATGCCGCCGTAGAGCATGAGTTCGCCCGCGAAGACGAAGAAGGGGATGGCCAGGAAGCTGAAGACCTGCATGCCGCCGACCATCTTCTGGAAGACGATGGCGATGGGCAGCCCGGCGGCGACGATGGTGGCGACCGAGGACAAGCCGATCGCGAACGCCACCGGGACACCCAGCAGCAGGAGGGCGGTGAAGCTCACCGCCAGGACAGTCAGTTCCATGCTGGCACCACTTCCTCGCCGCGCAGCAGCGCGACGATGTGTTCGATCGAGAACAGCACGATCAGCACGCCGGCGATGACCACCGGCACATAGTCGATGCCGTCCGGGACCGGCAGCATCGGTTTTTTCTCGCCCCACTTGGCCGAGGCCCAGAGCCAGCCGCCCTGCGCCATCAGGAAGCCGAACAGGCCGACCAGCGCGTGGATCAGCAGCTCGACCCGGTGGCGCCAGCGGTCCGGCAGCAGCGCGACCATCGACTCCAGCCCGATGTGGCCGGCGTCGCGCACGCCCACCGCCAGCCCGAAGGCCGTGACGAACAGCACCAGCAGCATCGCCAGCGCCTCGGCCCAGGTGGGCGTGTCGTTGAAGACGTAGCGGCCGATCACCTGGTACTGCACGCACAGGATGACCGCGATCAGCCCGATCACCGCCAGCACGAGGCTGAGCTTGGACAGGGCGGCACAGAACTTGGTGTACATGGTTGCTCGCGCTTTACTCCCCTCTCCCAGCGGGAGAGGGGTTGGGGGTGAGGGAGAAGCTTGTCTTACTTGGTGTCCTGGATCGTCTTGACCAGGCGCTTGAGGTCCGGCGTGGTCATGAACTTGTCGTAGACCGGGCCCATCACGGCCTGGAAGGACTTCTTGTCCACCTCGGCGATCTCGGCGCCGCCAGCCTTGACGGCGGCCAGCGACTTGGTTTCCTGCTCGTCCCACTTCTTGCGCTGGAAGGCCACCGACTCCTTGGCCGCCGCGCGCACCATGTCCTGCTCGGCCTTGGGCAGCTTGTCCCAGGTGATCTTGGACATCAGCAGCATCTCGGGCGCCATCGAATGCTCGGTGCGCGAGTAGTACTTGGCCGACTCGTAGTGCTTGACGCTCTCGTAGGAGGGGATGTTGTTCTCGGCGGCGTCGATCAGGCCGGTCTTCAGGCCGGTGTAGACCTCGCCGAAGGGCATCGGCGTGGCGTTGCCGCCCATCGCGCCGACGAGGGCGACCCACAGGTCCGACTGCTGCACCCGCACCTTCATGCCCTTCACGTCGGCCACCGTCTTGATCGGCTTCTTGGCGTAGAGCGAGCGTGCGCCGGAGTCGTAGAACGCCAGGCCGACAAACCCCTGGTCCTCGCAGGACTTCAGGATCTCCTCGCCGGCCGGGCCGTCGAGCGAGGCGCGCATGTGCTCCACCGAATGGAACAGGAAGGGCATCGTCGGCACCAGCGTCTTGGCGCAGACCGCGTTCATCGGGCTGATGTTGACGCGGGTCATCTCCAGCGCGCCGATCTTGACCTGGTCGATGGTTTCCTTCTCGGTGCCGAGCGCGCCCTTGTTGAAGACCTTGATCTTGTGCTTGCCGCCGCTCTTCTGTTCGAGGAGCTGGCTCATGTACTTGACGGCCGCGACCGTCGGGTACTCGTCCGAATTGTGGATGTCGGCGGAGCGGAATTCGGCGGCTTGGGCGCTGGACAGCGCGGCGGCGGACAGCAGGGCCGTCAGCAGGCGGGGCGTGGTCTGGTTCATGGGGTGTCTCCTCAGGGATGAAGGGCATCGGCAGAAGAGATTAAACGTTTAACTTGCCTGCAGGGTCAAGGCGATGCTTCTAGGTATTAGCCCGATTCGGGTTATGTTTTATCGCGATGGAAGTAAACGTTTAACTTCGATTGCCCACTACAATCCCGGTGCCATGACCGATGAAACTCCCGCCCGCCGCCGCAAGGCCGCCACCATCCGCGATGTCGCCCAGGCGGCCGGCGTGTCCACCGCGACCGTGTCCAAGTTCATCAACGGCGGCCAGCGCTTCACCCGCGAGGTCGAGGAGCGGGTCACGCAAGCGGTCCGCACGCTGGGCTACAGCTCCAACCCGATGGCGCGCGGCATGATCACCGGCCAGACCGGCAACGTCGGCATCGTCATCCTCGACATCTGCAACCCGCACTTCACCAGCCTCGTGAAGGGCGCCTCGCGCATCGCCACCCGTGCCGGGCTGAACCTGCTGTTCGCCGACGCGGCGGAGGGGCGTACGCCGGAGCTGACCTTGCTGCAGTCGCTCAGCCGGCGGGTGGATGGGGTGATCGTCAGTGCGCGCCTGTCCGAAGCGGCGATCGACTGGTTGCAGCACACCGGCCTGCCCGCGGTCTACTACGGTGGCCACCAGCCCGGTGCCGGCTGCCACAGCGTCGGTGCGGACAACCGGGCTGCGGCGCTGATGCTGGGTCGCCACCTGCGCGACCTGGGCCACCGGCGCATCGGCTACGTCGGCTTCAGCGGGGCGCGCTGGAGCGTCGAGCGGTGGCAGGGGCTGCAGGATGCCTTTGCTGGCTGCGACAGCGTGCTGCGGCTGTTCGATGTCGAGGCGGCGGTGGCCGAAGAAGGTGAGCGGGTGGCGTCGTCGGTGCTGCTGTGCGCCGAGCCGCTGGACGCGGTGGTGGCGTACAACGACCTGATCGCGCTGGGTTTGCTGGCGCAGGCGCAGGCGCTCGGCTTGCGGGTGCCCGAGGATGTGTCCATCGCCGGCTTCGACAACATCGTCTACGGCCGTTATGCCAACCCTGCGCTGACCACCGTGGACACTGCCAGCGAGCTGACTGGCGAAACGGCCATGCAGCGCCTCATCGAGCGCATCCGCGGTGACGCCGACGCCGAGGCCCTCACCGACGGGCATGACACCCTGGCCGCCCGTGTCGTCGCTCGGCGTTCCACCGGCCGCCGTGCCGAGCGGACCTGAGCCCATTCGGATCTCCGGACCTTGGGACTTGCTACAGTCCAGCGACCATTTTCGAGCCTTATGCCCATGACGCCTGCCCCGACCACCGCCCGACGCCGCCCCCGCACGCTGGCCCTCGAACTGGTCGAATCGCTCGGCGACCGCATCCGCAACGGCCAGTTCACCCAGGGCGACAAGCTGCCCACCGAGTCGGCGATCATGGTCGAGTTCGAGGTCAGCCGCACCGTGGTGCGCGAGGCGATCTCGCGCCTGCAGGCGGCGGGGCTGGTCGAGACGCGCCACGGCATCGGCACCTTCGTGCTCGGGCTGGGGGACACGCCGGGCTTCCGTATCGCGCCGGAGCAGATGGCGACGCTGCGCGACGTGATCGCGGTGCTGGAATTGCGCATCGGCGTGGAGACCGAATCCGCCGCACTGGCCGCGCAGCGCCGCACCGACGAGGATCTGAAGGCCATGCGCACCGCGCTCGACACGGTCGTGCAGGCGGTTGAGGCCGGGCGGGATGCGATCGGCGCCGACTTCCAGTTCCACCTGGAGATCGCCCGCGCGACCCGCAACCACCATTTCGCCGACCTGATGACGGCGCTGGGCACCATGATCATTCCGCGGGCGCGGCTGGAACAGTCCGAGGCGCTCGACCCGGAGCGTCTGCGCTACCTGCGCCGCGTCAACGCCGAGCACGAGAGCATCTTCGACGCCATCGCCAGCCAGGATCCCGACGGCGCCCGCGCGGCGATGCGCACTCACCTGGCCAACAGCCGCGAGCGGCGTCGGCGGGCGCAGACCGAGGCGGGCTGACGCTAGTCGGTCAGTCCCCGGTCCCTGTGCCAGTGAACGTGGCCGAGTCGCCGCTGCCGAGATGCGACAGGCGGCACACCGCCTCCGCTCCGCGCCCGATCGGTTGCGGCTCGGCACGGTAGGCGTCGGGCAGGCCGCCGTGCAGCAGCGAGCCGATATCGGCACAGTCCTGCACCGGGCGGCAGCGGCCTGGCGCGGTGTGCCGGCCGCTGACGAGGCAGCCGCCCTGGTTCATCAGCATTGCGGTGTTGGCGGCGCCTGCCAGGTGCAGCAGGGCAACGCCCTCCGCCTGTGTCTGGAGTGCGGCCAGTTGCGGCAGTGCCACCGCCGAGGCGGTGCCGATCGCGAGGATGGCGGCGATCTGCTCGATCAGTGCAAAGCCGCCGATCCGGCCGCCGTTCGTTCGTTGCCGCATGTGTGCTCCCGTGGATGGGGCAGTGTGGACCGGGCATCGGCGGGCGGCCATCCCGCTGACGCAGGGGCACAGCACCACATCCGGGCGGGGCGCGCCGAGGTGTCGGACAATGGCGGGATGATTCCAGATGAAGCACTTCAGCAGTGGCTTCCGACCGAGCGGCGCGAAGCACAGGCGCTGGTGCGGTCGGTGTGCGACCGCGCCCGTGCTCTGGGCGTGACACTGTCGGACCCGCCGCCTGAACCGACCAATTGCTGCGACAGCGGCTGCATCGGTTGTGTCTGGGAGGGCTACTACGGCGATGTCAGCTACTGGCGCGACGAGTGCATGTTGCGCTGGACGTGATCTCTGTGTGATAATCGCGAGCTTTTCGGGCAGCAAGTAAAA
>JBEEMX010000226.1:0-5795 GCA_041192465.1 Pseudomonadota bacterium
CGCAGCACTTCGGCGCTGACCTGCGGCGGGGCCATGCGCTTGCCGCGAATTTCCACCCAGGCGTCACCGTTGTCGGCGGGCGCGATGGTGTAAGGCATCAGGTCGATGTCCTTCTGCACTTCCTTTTCGGTGAACTTGCGACCGATCAGGCGCTTGACTGCGTACAGCGTGTTGCGCGGATTGGTCACCGCCTGGCGCTTGGCCGAGGCGCCGACGAGGATCTCGCCGTCTTCCTGGTAGGCAATGATGGACGGCGTCGTGCGCGCGCCTTCACTGTTCTCGATCACCTTCGTGGTGTTGCCTTCCATGATGGCCACGCACGAGTTGGTGGTGCCGAGGTCGATGCCGATGATTCTGCCCATGATGCGGATGCTCCGGAAATTGCTTGGTTGTCTGTGATCTGTGGCTGATCGGGCCGGTTTCAAGGCCCGAACATGCTGGAGTCGTCTTACTTCGGCGCGGCCACGGTGACGAGGGCCGGGCGCAGCACCCGCTCGGCAATGAGGTAGCCCTTCTGCAGCACCACCACGACGGTGTTGGCGTCCTGGTCGGCCGGCACCACGCTGATGGCCTGGTGCTGGTGCGGGTCGAACTTCGTGCCGACCGGCGGGCTGATCTCGACGACCTTGTTGCGCTCCAGCGCCTGGATCAACTGCCGCAGCGTGATGTTCACGCCTTCGAGCACTTGCTCCAGCGAACCTTGGCCGCTGGCGTGGGTGGCCAGCGCGGCTTCGAGACTGTCCTTGACCGGCAGCAGGCTCTCGGCGAAACCCTCGACCGCGAACCTGCGCGACTTGGCGATTTCCTCGTCGGCACGGCGGCGCGTGTTGTCAGCCTCTGCCTTGGCGCGCAGGTAGGCGTCCGCCAGCTCGATGTTCTTTGCTGCGAGTTCGGCGAGGCGGGCGGCGTTTTCGTTGGCCGCGGCTTCGACCGTCTCGGCCGCGGCTGTGTTCAGCGCAGCGGGTTCGGTGTCTTGGTAGGGGGCAGAGTGTTGGGTGTCGGACATGGGGATCGTTTCCTGGCCTGTTTTTGCAGCAACTGGAATGCGAAATGAGGATGACCCTCCAGACTTCAAGGGGTCTTCAAGGGGTCATGTGGCAGAAGTTGACGATTCGCCACAGGCTGGTGGTGTGAGAACTGTCACACTTGGGGCTTGACCGCTCCTTTGGTGGGCGGCGGTATTTTTCGAAGATGACCGATCCGATCTCGCCCACCCCTGCCGAGCAGGCGCTCGACGATGTTGCCGTGATGCTGGCGCCCCTGGTGCGCTGGCTGCTGGTGCAGGGAATCCCGCTGAATGCCTTGATCCGCACGCTGCGCGGTGTCTATTTGTCCGAAGCCCATGAGGATCTGGGTCGGCGCGGACGGCGCGTGACCGATTCGGCGATCAGCGTGCTGACCGGCGTCCACCGCAAGGAGGTGCGCGCTTTCATGGAAGCCCACCACGAACCCACCGGCTTGCCGCCGAGCCCACTGCGCCTGGCGCCGACGCCTGCTGCCACGCTGTTCACCCAATGGATCACCGACCCCGGCTACCGCGCGTCCGCGGGTGAGGTCCGGCGCGAACTGCCGCGCCACGGCCCGGCCCCGAGCTTCGAGGCGCTGGCCCGCGAGGCTTCGCGGGACGTGCATCCCCGCACGCTGCTCGAAGAGCTGGAGCGGCTGGAGCTGGTCGAAGTGCAGCCGGAGCAGGTGCGCCTGCTGTCTGACCGTTTCGTGCCACCGGTCCACGACCCGGCGGCCGTGCGCACGATGGCCGTGAACGTGGCCGACCACATCGCGGCGGCCGTACACAACTTGCGCGCCGACACACCCGCACAGCGGCAGCTGGAGCAAAGTGTCTACGCCGACGGGCTGAGTGCGGAATCGGCGACGCAACTCGGCGAGGTGGCGCGCCAGCTCTGGGGCGTGGCGCTGGAGGGCATGGTGCGCGAGGCGCGCGCGCGGCTCGCGCTGGACGCCGAGCGTGGTCAGCAGCCGACATTCGATCCTTCCGATGACCGCAACACCCGCGTGCGCTTCGGGATTTATTACCATCTTGAAGTGAACAAATCGAGCGACACGAACACTTCGGGGAGAACTGAATGATGCGCACGGCGATGCGACGGGCCGGTCTGGCGGCCACGGTGGTGGGGCTGGTGCTGGCGGCGCTGGCGGCGCTGGCGGCGCTGGCGGCGCTGGTGGCGTGCGGCGGCAGTGTGGGCACCAATGGCACGGGCAGTCCAGTGTTCATCGGGCTGAGTGTCGGCACCGTGTCGGGGCTGGGCAGCGTCATCGTCGATGGCGCCCGCCACGACGACAGCGCGGCGAAGATCGAGATCAGCCGCAACGGCACCGAGTCCGATGTCGGCGATGTGCGCCTCGGGCACCGCGTCTCGCTGGAGTTTGCTGCCGATGCCACCGGCGCGCAGGTACTGCAGCGCGTGGAGCTGCTGCCGGGGGTGGTCGGCCGCGTGAACGAGCGCACCGCGGACACGCTGGGCGTGCTGGGCCAGACGGTCACGGTCAACAGCGATCCGGCACGCGGTCCAGTCACCGTCTTCGAATCCCCGTGGACCAGTCTGGCTGACGTGCGACTCGGCGATGCGGTCGAGGTGCATGGACTGGCACAGCGGACCGGTGTCGGGATCAGCGACGTGCGCCTCGTGGCCTCGCGCATCGCGCCGCGCAGCACGCTGTCAGGCGTGCGGGTCAGCGGCACGGTGGCGGCGCTCTCGCCCGTCGGCAGTGGTGGGGCGCGCAGTTTCCGGCTCGGTGCCCTGATGGTGCAGTTGCCCTCGGCCGCCGCGCTGCTGCCCCAGGGCATTGCGCTGCTGGATGGCCATGCAGTCACCGTGTTCGCGGCCGAATCGGCTTTCGATCCGGCCACGCTGGCCCTGGTCGCCAGCAAGGTGCAGGTGATGGCGGTCGGTGATGCCAGCAGTGGCGCCGGTAGCACGGCCAGCACCTTGCGCCGCGCGGGTCTGGTCGGTGGCTGGGCCGGCACCACGTTCGAGCTGGATGGCGTGGCGCTGCTGGTCAACGCCGACACGCAGACCCTGCCGGCCGGGCAGGCGGTCACGGACGGCGCCTATGTGCAGGTGACGGCCACGCTGAACAGCAGCGGCCGCTGGCTGGCGACCCGCATCGAGCGCCTCACGTCGGCCACCGTCAGCGCCGAGTTGCGTGGCACGCTGGACGACTGGTCCGCCACCGCCCGCACCTTCCGCCTGCGCGACACCGCCGTCGTGTTGACCGCCGCGACGCGCATCGACCTCACCGGCTGCCGCGCCACCACGCTGGCGGATGGGCTGTTTGTCGAGGTCAAGGGCAGTGCCACCGCGCAGGGCCTGACCGCCAGCTCGGTCACCTGTGAGCAGGAACCGGCGGGCACGAAGAGCCGGCTGGAGCGCCGCGGTGCCGTGTTGAGCGCGGATGCCACCGCGCGCAAGCTGACGCTGCGCCGCCAGGTGGGCGACCCGGTCCTGACGGTCACCTGGACCGACCAGACCTATCTGGGCGATGCACTCACCGCGGCCGGGCTGGTCGCGCTGGTCGGTACCGCGCGCGAGATCGAGGTCGAGGGCACCCTGTCACTGGACGGCCTGCAGATGGACGCGCGCAAGATCAAGCTGCGCAAGCCGGGCGGCTCTTGATCCGGGGCCACGGGCGCATCGTGGGCGCTCAGGCGTCGTCGTCGAGCGAGGCGCTCCAGCGTTGCCACTCGACGAGCTGGCGGCGATCGGACTTGGTCGGACGGCCTTGGTCCATTGCCACGGCGGGATCGACCGCATAGGGCCGGCGCACCTGCCACTCGGCCTGGGCGGCGAGGCTTTCCGGGGTTTCGGCGTACAGCAGTTGTGCCTGTGGTGCCGGGCCGCGCGCCTCCGACAAGCCCAGCACCTGCACCTCGCGCGCCACCGGGCTGTTGCCCTGCCGCAAGCTCAGCCGATCACCGGGTCGCACTTCCCGCGAAGGCTTGGCGTGCTGCGCATTGACCAGCACCCGGCCACGCTCGATCTCGTCGCCGGCGAGGGTGCGCGTCTTGAAGAACCGCGCGGCCCAGAGCCACTTGTCGAGGCGCTGGCCGGGTGTCGGCGCTGGCGGGGCAGGGGGGCGGGACTTGCTGCTCATGGGCTGGCGTCGGTGTCGGGAGGGGGTGGAGGATCGGCCAGGGGCAGGCGCACGGTGGCGTCCAGTCCGGTGGTGTGTCCGGCGTGGTCGAGGCGATTGTCCAGCACCAGCGCGCCACCGAGCGACTGCACGATCTCCTGGCAGATCGCCAGCCCCAGCCCTGCGCCGGAGCGCAGGTTGTCGCCGCTGCGGCCCGCGGCGAAGGGGCGGAACAGGTGTTCGCGCTGGCCGGGCGCGAGTCCGGGGCCGCTGTCGGCGATGGTCAGCGTGGCGTGGTGTGTGTCGCTGTGCAGGCGGATGGCGAGTGCCGATCCGTCGGGCGTGTTCTTGATGGCGTTGTGCAGCAGGTTGCGCACGAGTTCCCGCAGCGCCCAGGCGTGGGCACGCACGGGCGCGGGCACAGCGTCGGTTTCGATCGAGAACTCCAGCCCGTGCTCGGCGATCAGCGCGGAGAGGTCCAGCGCCACGTCGCGCACCAGCCGGTCCCAGTCCAGCACCGGTGCCTGCCCCTGGTGGCGCAGTTGCTCGACCTTGGCCAGCGCGAGCATCTGGTTGGCCAGCTCGGTGGCACCGTCCACCGTGTGCTCGATCTCGGCCAGCGCCTGCCGGGCGTCGATGTCGCCGCGGCGGGCAGACTGAACCTGTGTTTTCAGGACGGCCAGCGGCGTGCGCAACTGGTGCGAGGCGTCGCGCACGAAGCGTTTCTGGTGGTCGAGCAACTGGGCCAGCCGGGCCATCATGGCGTTGTTGGCGTCGATCAGGGGCTGCAGCTCGCGCGGGGCCTCGTCTGCCAGCAGCGGTGTCAGGTCGCCGTCGCCGCGTTGCTGCAACTGCGCGCTGAGCTGGCGCACCGGCCGCGTCGCCCGCTGCACCACCCACACCACCACCCCCGCGATCACCGCGATCAGCGCCGCCTGGCGCCACAGCGTGCCCAGCAGCAGGGCGCGGGCGAGCGTGTGGCGCAGCTCCAGCGTTTCCGCGACCTGGACCATGGCCATGCCCACACCCTCGCGCCCCGCCACCGGCTGCAGCAGCACGGCCACCCGCACCGGCTGTCCGCGGAACTCGGCGTCGTAGAAATCGACCAGTGCCGCGTAGACGCTGCGGGCTGGCAGGTGGCCATGCCAGACGGGCAGGTCGTCGAAGCCCGAGATCATCCGGCCCTGCATGTCGCTGACGCGGAAGTACATCCGGCTGCGGTTGTCTGCCTCGAAGGCTTCGAGCGCGGAGTAGGGCACCGTGGCGGTAACGACCGTGCCCTGGCCGTCGGCGCCGCGGGCGATGTCCAGGTGCTCGCCGATCGACTTGGCCGAGGCGAGCAGGGTGCGGTCGTAGGCGGTGTCGGCCGACTCCAGCGCCTCGCGGTAGACGCTGAATGTGTTGACCAGCACCAGCAGCACCACCGGCCCGAGGATGCCCAGCAGCAGGTACGCGCGCAGCGACAGGTGTTCGTGCAGCCGGTGCCAGCGTTCCAGGAGCGACAGAGGTTCTGGCATGGGGGTCAGGCTGCGGCCTTGAGCAGATAGCCCAGACCGCGCAGCGTGACGAGTTGCGCGCCGGTCTGGGCGAGTTTCTTGCGCAGGCGGTAGACGACCACCTCGATCGCTTCGGCCTGCACGTCCACTTCGCCCGGGAAGACCAGCTCGAACAGCCGCTCGCGCGCTACCGCGTGGCCGGGCCGG
>JBEEMX010000227.1:0-6148 GCA_041192465.1 Pseudomonadota bacterium
CTGGTGGCCCAGACCTGCGGCCATCAGCAGCGCGCTGAAGACGCCCAGGATGAGCGTGAGCGTCAGCGTGCCGATGTACATCTTGCGCAGCCCACCGCGGCCGAGCGCACGCTGCTGGTACTCGCTGTAGGCGGCCTGCACGCGCAGCGCGTTGGCGGCCAGCTCCGGTGGAACGAGCTGGGTGACCTGCAGATAGCGGTCCTCGCTGCCGAGGCTGAAGCTGGTCGAGGGCATCCAGGCGATGGCGCGCACCCGGGCCTGGCTGGCGGCCTTGTCCTTGGGGTCGGGTGGTGTGTCGGCGTCCAGTCCTTCGAGCTGGGCATAGACGCGCAGGTTGCGGGCCTGTCGCATCATTGCGCTGGTTGGCCGGTCCGGCAGCATGGCGGCACCGACCGCACCACCGGCCGACAAGGTCACCTGGCCGGTGGGCGACAGCAGCGCCACGCTCTGGGCCGAGAGCTGTTCGCGCAGCCGCTCCAGCGTCAGCAGCTTGAGGCTGTCCGAGTTCTCCGTGGCGTTTTCTGCGGCGAGGCGGGTCTTGGTCGCCACGTCGTTGACCAGCAGTTGCAGCGTGGTGCGGCCGAGGTTGAGTCCGGATTCGAGTGCGCCCTCGACCTCGATGTCGAACCAGCTTTCGATGCTGCGCGAGACGAACTGGTAGGACACGCCATAGATCAGCGCCCCCGGCACCACGCCGACGAAGGCAAAGATCGCCGCCAGCTTGAACAGCAGCTTGCTGCCAAACTTGCCGTGGCGCATGCGCCGTGCCAGATGGGTCAGCGCAACGAGGATCACCAGCCCGAGCGCAGTCGCCACGCCGATGTTGACCCACAGCAGCCACTCGTAATGCCGCTCGTAGAGGACACGGTTGTTGGTGGCGATCGACAGCAGGAAGGCCAGCACCAGCACGGTGCCACCCACCGCCAGCAGGGCGATCAGCAGGGTCCAGCGCAGGGAACGGCGGCTCATGGTGGGACGATCAGTCCGGCAGGGCGAGAGTGCGTGCCACCCGGAGCGTCCATTCCGGCTGGCTGCCGATGCCGATCTGCAGTGGCCGTGGCAACTGCTCGGTGTCGAGCCGGTACGCGAACTCGATGTAATGGCGGTCGTCTTCCGCGGGCACCGGGTCGGCGATGCGCCACTGGCTGAAGCGTTGCAGCGCCCGCAGCGCTTCGCCGAGCGAGCGGTAGGTCTGCGACAGCCCGCCCTGGCTGACCTTGTAGCTGAAGGTCAGCGGCTGGTAGGCGATGCGCCAGGTGCGCGTGGCGTGGGCGAGTTCCTTGTCGCGCCAGTACCAGCGCGCACGCATCAGTACCGCCTCGGCCAGGAAATGCAGCGCCACACCACGCTGCAGTGCGTCCTCGACACCCGGCGGCAGATCGAAGTGGGTCTCGAAATTCAGCAGCACACCCTGGTCGCTGCGCTGGGCGTCCAGGCGCAGCAGGTCCAGCGCCCGCGCCGGCACCGTCGCCAGCAGCAAGGCCAGCACAGCGCACACGGCCACCGCCATGCGCAGACCTGGGGGCAGGCGCGTTGGGCTGTCGGGGCAATGGGCGGGCGTTGACATGCGTGTGGAGCGTGGAATGTGTCAGGCGGGTTTGTCCAGCCGGGCGTAGAAAAATCCATCGCCCGCGGGCGTTGAATTGTCGGTCAGTGGCAGCAGGTGGCCCGGCGCCTGCCCGGCGCGTGCGTCGGCGTGGCGTTGCAAAAACGCTGAAATCTGCCCCGCGCCCTCAGCCCGGAAGACTGAGCAGGTGGCGTACACCAGCCGCCCACCCGGGCGCACCAGCGGCCACAGCGTGTCCAGCAGCGCACGTTGGGTGCGCGCCAGGTCGCCAATGTCGCTGGCGCGGCGCAGCCAGCGCACGTCCGGATGGCGCCGCACGATGCCCGAGGCGCTGCAGGGCGCGTCAAGCAGGATGGCGTCGAAGGGCTGGCCGTCCCACCACGCGGCGGTGTCGCGGGCGTCTGCGGCGGTGGTGCGGGCGCCGTGCAGCCTCAGTCGCGTCAGTGTTTCCTCGACCCGCTTCAGCCGGATGGCGTCGCTGTCGAGCGCGAGCAGCACCAGATCCGGCCGCAGCTCCAGCAGGTGCGCCGTCTTGCCACCGGGCGCGGCGCAGGCGTCCAGCACGCGGGCGCCGGCGGGCAGGGCGTCTGGCCCTGTGCCCAGCAGCAGCGGTGCCGCACGTTGCGCCGACAGATCCTGGACCGAGATCCGGCCTTCCGCGAAGCCGGGCAACATCTGCACCGGCACCGGCTGGTCCAGGATGACCGCGTGGGAGCCCACCGCCATCGCGCCCAGACCTGCCGCCGCCAGCTCGGCGATGTACCTGACCGCGTCACCGTGGCCGGCGTGGACGCGCAGCACCATCGGTGCGGCCTGGTTGGCCTCGGTGAGCAATTCGGTCCACTGGCGTGGCCAGTCGCGCTGCAACTGGTCGATCCACCAGCGCGGGTGCTGGTGGCGGGCGACCGGCAGCGTGGCCTTCAGGCTGGTGACCAGCACTTCGCGTTCGCGCAGGAACCGGCGCAGGATCGCGTTGACGAAGCTCGCGTTCTTCGGGGCAATCTCGTGCGCGCAGGCCACCGCTTGATCGACCAGCGTGTGGTCAGGGTACGGGGCGGCAGCATCCGGCCAGAGCAGCGCCAGTGCCGTGATCAGCAAGGCATCGACACGCGGGGGCGGCATGCGCGGGGCCAGTCGCTCGCGGGCGGCTTCGGCCCCACCCATCCAGCGCATGACGTGAAAGCTCAGCGACTGGGTACCAGGACGGGCGGCGGCGGGACAGGCGGCCAGTGCCTCGGTCAGCGAGCGGCCGGCGCGCACGGCGGCGACCGCGTCCGCCGTGTGGGCGAGCAGGCGGGACAGCGGCAGGCTGTGGGCGTGGGCGGTGGGGGCGGCAGTGGTAGTGGGGTTCACGGGCGGCAGTCTACGTGCCGCGGGCCTCGTGTTCCTGACCAGGGGCTGCAATGACTGGAATGAAGTGGCAGGCCAGGGCCGGTGGCAGGGGGGTGTCCAGCAGCGCGCAAGCCAGCCAGAGTGCCTCGGCGGCCATGGGAAGGGCCTCGTTGGCATGCACCAGCAGGCCGGGGCGGGTGGTCGCCGCATCGGTCCAGAACCGCGCGAGAACCGGTCGGTGCATCCAGTCCAGCGCGCGCAGGGCCTGCAATGCGCGGCCGAGGCCATCCACGTCCGGCACGTGGCAGGTCGGCGGATGGGCTTCGGCACCCCAGACGCCGCGCATGACGGTGCCGTACCAGGTGGTGCCCGCGGCGCCGACCAGCATGCCCTCTACCTCTGGCTGGCCACCCGGAACCATGCGGGCCAGGTAGGCCGTGAACTGCGCGATGGCCTGGCGCGGGGCGAGCGGCAGGTGCTCCAGTTCCTTGTGTTCGCGCACACCGCCGCGGTGGGGGCGGGTCGGTCCGGCTAGTCGGTGGCGCACGGTGAGCCAGACCAGCCGGTCGAGCGCACCGACCTGGCCATCGGCGCACATCATGCGGCGCAGGCTCTGCAGCAGCGCCTGTCGCGCCTCCAGTGGTTCGGCGGCGCATGGATGCAGCAACACAGCCAGTGCCGGCAGCCGTGCGCTGGCCGGCAGTTGCCGCGCCCATCCGCGTACCTGGGTGTTCGCCGCAACGCCATGGGTCGCTTCTTCCCATGCCCGCCGTTCGCGGTCGCTGCCCGGTGTCAGCAGCAGGGCGAGCACGGCTGCCCGCCGCTCGCCCTCGCCACGCAGGCGCTCCAGCTGCGACCACGCGTCCTGCGACTCGGGGTCCAGCCTTGGCGGTGGACGCAGCAAGGAGGGAGCAGGCATGCAAAAAAT
Organism: Pseudomonadota bacterium; assembly: GCA_041192465.1. GTDB lineage: Bacteria > Pseudomonadota > Gammaproteobacteria > Burkholderiales > Burkholderiaceae_C > Sphaerotilus. The sequence continues at coordinate 3,828 of JBEEMX010000227.1, forward strand.
GGCAAATTCGGTGAACATTGGCATGCTGCCCCCCGATGCCTTGCCTTGTCCAGCCGAAAAGTGTTTCTGCCCGCCTGTGTTCAGAGCGGCATCGGGGTGCTGGGCTGGCCCTTCAGCCGCTGCGCAGCCTGACCGGACAGCAGCGGGGCCGCCTTGAAGCCCCAGGCCAGTCCGACCAGTGTGGTCGGGAAGACATGCAGCGCGTGGTTGTAGCGTTCGGCTTCGCGGTTGTAGACCAGCCGACTGATGTGGATCTGCTCCTGCAGTGCGTCGCGCTGGCGGAGCAGCTCGGTGATGGCCGGCTCGGGGCCGAGTCCGGAGGTCAGGTCTTGCAGTTCACCCACCAGCGTGTCGAGCAAAGCGCCCAGCGATTCCTCGGCAGCCCCCACCACCTGCAGCGCATTGCCGCGCATCCCGCGGGCCTGCGCCGCGTCGGTGGCGCGGCCGGCTTGCCGGGCGGCGTCGATCAACTGGGCGGCGACGGGTTGCTCCTCGCCGGACAACAGGGGCCGGGCCGCCTGCGCCAATGCGAGAGCGACCGCATGGCGCTGGCGCAGGTGGCTGGCCAGGGGGCTGTAGCTGTGGTGGGTCTTGCTGCGCAGCCGCTTGAGGCGCTTGTAGGCGCCGAGCATCCAGAAGGCCAGCACAGCCAGGATCACCAGGGTGGCAATGTCCATCTCGTGTCTCCGGGGGTGGGCGGCACAGCGGCCGCGGAAGGTCAGCCTGCTGCGTCGGCCAGCCAGGCCGTGTACCCGGCATGGCGCAGCTCGCACGCCGGACAGTGGCCGCAGCCGTGGCCCCACGGGTGGCGCGTGCCGCGCTCGCCGAGGTAACAGGTGTGGGTGTGCTCGATGACCAGCGCGGTCAGCGCCGGGCCGCCCAGTTGCTCGGCGAGTTCCCAGGTCTGCGCCTTGGTCAGGAACATCAGCGGGGTGTCCACCGTCATCGGTGTCGCCAGCCCGAGCGAGAGCGCCACCTGCAGCACCTTGAGCGTGTTGTCGCGGCAGTCCGGGTAGCCCGAATAATCGGTCTCGCACATGCCCCCGACCAGCACCGACGCGCCCCGCCGATACGCCAGCGTCGCCGCGAAGCCGAGGAACAGCAGGTTGCGGCCGGGCACGAAGGTGTTGGGCAGCCCGTTGGCCTGGAACTCGATCTCGCGTTCGGCGGTGAGCGCCGTGTCGGAGAGCTGGCCGATCAGGCCGAGGTCGAGTACATGGTCATCGCCCAGCCGATCCGCCCACTGCGGGAACTGCCGGCGCACCTCGGCGAGCACGGTCAGCCGGCAGTCCAGCTCGATGCGGTGGCGCTGGCCGTAGTCGAAGCCGATCGTCTCGACGCGGCTGAAGCGGTCCAGTGCCCAGGCGAGGCAGGTGGTCGAGTCCTGTCCGCCCGAGAACAGCACGAGGGCGGTGCGTGGGTCGCGGGCGGTGGTGGCGGTCATTGGCGGATTTCCCCTTGGCCGAGCACGACCCACTTCATCGACGTCAGCCCCTCCAGCCCGACCGGGCCGCGGGCGTGGAACTTGTCGGTGGAGATGCCGATCTCGGCGCCGAGGCCGTATTCGAAACCGTCGGCGAAGCGCGTGCTCGCGTTGACCATCACGCTGGCCGAGTCCACCTCGCGCAGGAAGCGCATCGCGTTCGGGTGGTTCGTGGTCAGGATGGCTTCGGTGTGGTGCGAGCTGTAGTGGTTGATATGGGCGATGGCCTCGTCCAGCGAATCGACCACCTTCACGCTGATGACGGGTGCGAGGTATTCCTCCGACCAATCGGCTTCGGTCGCGTCCACCACGGTTGCGCCGGCTACGTCCGACAGGATCGCCTTGGCCCTGGGGCAACTGCGCATCTCGACGCCCTTCGCGGCGAAGAGGGCGCCGATCTGCGGCAGGAACGCCGTTGCCTGGTTCACATGCACCAGCAGCGACTCGGTGGCGTTGCAGGGGCTGTATGATCACGTCCACGAACGCCGGCATCGCGATCAACTGGCCGACGGCGGCGCGGTCGGTGGTCTCGACGAGCTGCACGGCGGTGGCGGGCAGACCGGCTTCGACGAGCGCGGCCTGCACCAGCTTCCACAGCGCGAGGTTGGAGTGGATCGCCTCCGAACCACCACGCAGGATGCAGGCGTTGCCGCTCTTGATCGCCAGCGACGCCGCCTCGATCGTCACGTTCGGCCGGCTCTCGTAGATCATGCCGAACACGCCCAGGGGGACGCGCATCTGCCCGACGCTGATGCCGGTCGGGCGGCGCTTGACCCCGGTGATCTCGCCCACCGGGTCGGGCATCGCGGCCAGTTGCTCGCAGCCTTCGGCGACGGTG
>JBEEMX010000228.1:0-5747 GCA_041192465.1 Pseudomonadota bacterium
ACACCGGCGGCACGGCCTTCGATTTTCTTGGCCTCTTGCGACTCGGTGGTCAGCATGATGACGGGCGTGAACCGGTGGTCGGTCGTCGTCTTGACGTGGCGCGCGAAGCTCAGACCATCCATGCGCGGCATGTTGACATCGCAGACGATGAGCGCAGGGGGATGGGTGTCGAGCCGCGCCACGGCGTCTTCACCATCTACGGCTTCGACCACCACGTAGCCGGCTTTCTGCAGGGCCAGCTTGACGACGGTGCGGCAACTGCTCGATGCGTCGATCACCAGAATGGTCTTGCCGTTCATGGGGCAGGTCTCGGGCTGGTTCAGAAAAACTCGACGCTGCCGCCCTGTGATGGTGCATCACCATCTGGTCGGCCGTGGTGGCGCGTGCGCTGTTCCTGCATCGTGTAGGAGTGCTCCAGCTCGGCCAGCCAGCGCACGGCGTCGGCGTGGCTGGCGTGTTCATGGCGGTGCATCCAGTCGGTGAATCGCTGCATGTCGTGGGCGACGTTGGTCAGGGTCTGGTTCAGCCGGTCCTGGAACTGCATGCCCAGCAGCACGCGCTCCAGGTCTTTCTCGATGTGCGTGCTCAGTGATTGCAGCGCGCAGGCTGCGCGCTCGGGTTCGGGGCGCTCCACCGCCAGCGCGACCAGCGACTGCCGCGCCTGCACGAGGGCCTGGTCCTGGCGTGCATGGTCGTTGCGGGTGTCTGCGGCCACCTGCTGCGACAGCAGCGCCAGCGCCGAGCGCGTGTCGTCCAGGCGCTGCAGTGGGGCGGCGTCTTCAGGCAGCGTGCCGCGCAGATCGGCTTCGATGGCATCGAGCTGCACCAGCGACTCGGCGAGCTGCGCCAGCATCTGCTCGCGCCGCTGGTGGGTGATGTCCACGGCATCGAGCAGTTGTGTCAGCACGCGGTCTTGCCGTGTGTTCGTTGCCAACAGGGGCGCTGGTGCGGGATCACCGGATGCCGTGCCAGGTGTGCGCTGACTGGCGGCCATCACGCCCTTGCACAGGCGCGAAAAGGAGTCAAGCAGGTCGCCGATGCCGCTTTCCACCGCCAGCCGTGAAGCCTCGATATGGCGTTGCCACACCGGAACCACTTCGGCCACCATCATGCGCGGCCCCTCGGCGAGGAGGATGTTGCCTTGCGGTGCGGCGCAATCGCAAGCGGATGTGGGGGGCAGCGGCATGGGGAGGGCAGGTGAAGTGGAGGACAGAGCCCGCACTGTCGCGTTTGTCCTGCTTGCCTGATCCCCGAAATTCAGCGCCGATCGAAGGGCAGTTCGTCCCGGATCGCCGTGTTCACGCGGATCCGGTCGGCGCGCCCGCCAGGCTCATCGCTTCGCGCCACAGCCGCGGCGGCACATGGTGCGTGAGGCGAAAGACGGCCCGCTCCAGCAGCGCAGGGTGCAGCTCGTGGCCCACTTCGTCGGCGATGTCGAGGGTCGCGTCGCCGCCGTCGAGGGCTGCCACGTGCTCGAAGGCCGCGGTGGCGTGCAGCGCAGGGATGACGGCGTCCTGGCCGCCATGGAAAAAGTGGAAGGTGGTCAGCGGCGGCGCGGCTTCGGGCAGTTGCGCAAAGCGGCCCGAGAACGCCAGCACCCGCCCGACCAGATCCGGCGCCGCGACCGCCGCTTCGAGCGACACGGTGCTGCCCTGCGAGAAGCCGACCAGCGCCGTCGCCGCCGCCCCCACGCCGAGGTGCGTCTGGTGGCCGCGCACCCAGTCGATCAGGGTTGGCGCTGCGGCAAAGCCCGCTGGCAGCAGCAGTGCTGCTTGTGGAAAGGTCGCCCGCAGCACCTTGGCCAGCGGCAGCAGATCGTCGGTGGGACTTCCCACGCTGTGCAGGAGGATGAAGAGTTGGGCGGGTGGGCCGTTGTCGGGCAGGCTTTGCAGGAGTTGGGTGGTCATGGTGGTTCTTGGGGAGAGGGGATCAGGTCGCGGCGCAGACCCGCACGATGTCGGCGGCGAAGGCATCGACCGACTCGGGCGTCGTGTCCCACGCGCACATGAAGCGGCAGCCACCCCCCGCGATGAACTGGTAGAAGCGCCAGCCCAGCGCGTGCAGGCGCTGGACGGCCGCGGGCGCGAGGCGGGCGAAGACGGCGTTGGCCTGGGGCGCATGCAGCCGTTCGACACCGGGTACGTCTGCCAGCGCGCCGTACAGCCGCAGCGCCATCGCGTTGGCGTGGCGGGCGTTGGCCAGCCAGGTGTCGTTTTCCAGCAGCCCGAGCCAGGGCGCCGAGATGAAGCGCATCTTGGACGCGAGCTGCCCTGCCTGCTTGACGCGGTAGGCGAAGTCTTCCGACAGCGCCCGGTCGAAGAACACCACGGCCTCGCCGATCGGCAGCCCGTTCTTGGTGCCGCCGAAGCACAGCACGTCGACCCCGGCACGCCAGGTGATGTCGCTCGGGTGGCAGCCCAGCGTGGCGACCGCGTTGGCGAAGCGGGCGCCGTCCATGTGGACCTTCAGGTGGCGCCGCTTGGCGATCGCGGCGATGGCGTGGACCTCCTCGACGCTGTAGACGGTGCCGAGTTCGGTGGCCTGGGTGAGGCTGACCACCTTGGGCTTGGGGTAGTGCAGGTCGTTGCGCTTGGTGACCAGCGCCTCCACCGCGTCGGGCGTGAGCTTGCCGAGCCGGGCGGAAGCACTTTCTCCCTCGGCGGTCAGCAGCTTCGAGCCGTTGGAGAAAAACTCCGGCCCGCCGCATTCATCCGTCTCGATGTGCGCGACCGGGGTGCAGATCACCGAGTGGTAGCTCTGGCACAGCGAGGCCAGCGCCAGCGAGTTGGCCGCCGTGCCGTTGAAGACGAAGTAGACATCGCAGTCGGTCTGGAACAGCTCGCGCAGGGCTTCCGAGACCTGCTGCGTCCAGCGGTCGTCGCCGTAGGCGGGTTCGTGGCCGCTGGTCTGGGCCTCCATGAACCAGCGCGCGGCGTTCGGGCACATGCCGGCGTAGTTGTCGCTGGCGAAATGCTGGCGGGTGGGCGTGGCCACGGCGGCGGGGGCAGGGTGCAGGGAACTCATGGGCGGAGATTGTCGCGCTGTTTATTTATTTGGCGATGGTGGGAATGAAGCGGGTGCATCCTGTGTTCACCGGGTTGTGGGCTGGCATCCCTGCCGTCCCTCCAGCCAGGAGATAACGCCATGACCTCGATTTCTTCCTCGATCCGCCGTGTCAGCCTCGCGCTCACCGTCTCGGCCACGCTGGTGCTCGGTGCCTGCGCGATGATGGCACCGCCGCCGCCGGCCATGACTGCCGGTGGCATGCTGACCGACGCGGCCGGCATGACGCTCTACACCTTCGACAGGGATGCCGCCGGCCGCAGCGCCTGCAACGGTCCCTGCGCGAAGAACTGGCCGCCGCTGATGGCTCCCGCCGACGCCAAGGCCCGCGGTGACTACAGCGTCGTCACCCGCGACGATGGCACGCGCCAGTGGGCCTACAAGGGCCAACCGCTCTACACCTGGATCAAGGACATGAAGGCCGGCGACACCACCGGCGACGGGGTCAACAGTGTCTGGCACACCGCCCGTCCCTGAACGCTGAACCCTGAACCTGGCAACCGGAGCGCCTGCACCGCATGTCCGACCCGCCGGACCTGATTGCCCACCTGCCGCGGCTGCGGCGCTACGCACGCGCCCTCACCGGCGACGCTGCCAGCGCCGACGACCTCGTGCAGGACACGCTGGAGCGGGCCTGGGTGCGGTTGCACCAGTGGCGCGCACCGGCCGAAGGTGATCCGGCGGACCCGGCCGAGCGGTTGCGGGCGTGGCTGTTCACGCTGATGCACAACGTGTACCTGAACCAGGTCCGCCAGCACCGCCCGCCGACCGACTCTCTGGACGACGAGGACGGCCCCGCCGCCCGGCTTGCCGCGCAGCCCGTCAGCGGCGGGCAACTGGAGTCGCTGGGCCTGCGCGATCTGCAGGCGGCGTTGTCACGGCTGCCAGTCGCGCAGTGCGAAGTGCTGCTGCTGGTGGGGCTGGAGGAATTCAGCTATGCGGAGGCGGCTGTGGTGCTGGATGTGCCGGTGGGGACCGTGATGTCCCGGCTGTCGCGTGCGCGGGCGGCGATGCGCGAGGCACTGTCGCACCCCGTCGCGCTCGCCGTGACCCCTGCGACCGCCTGGAAGGTGGTGAAGTGACCATGGACGCCGAGATCAACCCCGATGAACTGCACGCCTACGCCGATGGCCGGCTGCCCGCCGAGCGCCGGTTGGTCGTGCAGGCATGGCTGGCCGCGCATCCGGACGCCGCGGCCCAGGTCGGCGACTGGCAGGCCGTGAGCCGCGCGCTGCACCTGGGCTTCGATGACGTGCTCAACGAGCCGCTGCCGCTGCATCTGGTCGAAGCGGCTCGGAGGCCATGGCGGGTGGAGCCGCCTGCCCGGCCACGCTGGCGCCGCGTTCCCGGCGGGTCCACGGCGGCGCTGGTCTGCAGCCTGGTCGGTTTGCTGGTCGGCGGTGGTCTGGGCTACTGGCAGGGGCTGGGCCAGGGCCAGCGGACGACCTTGGCTGCGGTGTCGGTGGGGGCGTCCGCACGCTTCGTGCATGACGCGGCGCTGGCGCACGCCGTGTATGTGCCTGAACAGCGCCATCCCGTCGAGGTCGATGCCCGGCAGGCGGATCACCTCGTCGCCTGGCTGTCGAAGCGGCTCGGCACGCCGCTCCATGCGCCGCAGCTCGCACCGCTCGGTTTCGAGCTGCTGGGCGGGCGCCTGCTGGCGGCGGGTGAAGGGCCGGTCGCGCAGTTCATGTACCAGGACGCTGCGGGTGTGCGGCTCACGCTCTACGTGCGCCGCGCCGCGCCGGCCGGGGCCAGACCCGCGGACACGCTGACCGCCTTCCAGGTCGCCCGGGAAGGCGATGTCGAGGTGTTCCACTGGGTCGAGGACGGCTTCGGCTACGCGCTGTCTGGCCGGGTCGAGCGGCCGCAGCTGCAGGCCGTGGCCGAAGCGGTGTACCACCAGCTCACGGCCCCGCCTGCTGCGGCGTCAGCGCCATAGCGTCCGTCACTCCAGGAGGGCGGTCGTGTCAAAGGGCGCGAAGTTTCCGCAGCCAGGCCGCAAAGTGAGGGCATTCGGCCTCCAGCGTTGCCAGTCCCATGCGCTCGGCCGCAATCGGCCCGTGGCGCAGTTTTCGGTATCCCGGGCTGCGCAGCAATGATTCGAGCCGGGCAGAGGGTTTCGTGGCCGGACCGTCGTTGATGTGCTCCGGCGTGGGCGCTGAGGCGCGGGCGCGGGTCAATTCGGCAAGGGCCGCCGACCAGCCGCTTTCGACGGCGGCGAGCGTTTCGACATCGCTGAACAGCAGGGCCTCGAACTCATGCGGCTGAACATGGGGAATGAAGCGTGCCGGGTTACAGCGGCAGTGCGCCACGAGGTCCGCGTGCAACGCCGACTGCAGGGCCGCCAGTTTCGCTGCCAGGCCTGATTGCGCCATGGCGGTTGCGTAGCCTGGAAAGTCCGGCGCGAGTTTGTAGAGATCGACCAGCATCGTCACGGCCACGACGCGACCATTCGCCAGCGCGTTGCGCAGTGCCGGGCGCAGCCGGTCATAGCGCATCGCGCCGCCTTTGTGACCGGGCGAGGTTTCCACGGTGATGCCTTGCAGGTGCAAGCCCAGGCCCACGAACGCCGGACATAGCACGCGTGAAATGACGGCTTCCTCAGTCGGTCCCTCGCAGACCACGACCACCCGCCGCATCACAGGCTGGGCCTTCCGCCGAAGACATTGCGCTTCCACAAC
>JBEEMX010000229.1:0-5859 GCA_041192465.1 Pseudomonadota bacterium
GACGTGCTGGTGATCACGCCGTTCGCGCTGACGCCGGGCGTGGTCGTGACCTGCCGCGCCATCGGCGTGCTGCAGATGGACGACGAAGCGGGTGGCGACGCCAAGCTGCTGGCCGTGCCGATCGACAAGGTGCTGCCGATCTACACCCACTGGCAGAAGCCGGAAGACATCAACCAGATGCGGCTGAAGGCCATCCAGCACTTCTTCGAGCACTACAAGGATCTGGAGCCGAACAAGTGGGTCAAGGTCAAGGGCTGGGAAGGCCCCGAAGCCGCCAAGGCCGAGATCGTCAGCGGCATGGCCGCCTACGTGAAAGCCAACCAAGCCTGATCACCGCTGCCGGCCTGCGGGCTGTGCGCATCAGAAAAAGGAGTCCGACCGGACTCCTTTTTTTCGCCCGTAGACTACGGGGATGAACTGGAACCAAGAGCTACTCAACAGCGCCCTCTGGCTTGGCAAGACCTTTGCCATCACGCTGGTGGTCTTCGTGCTCGTGATGGCCGTGCTGGCGCGCACGACGGTGTGGGGGCGGCAGTTCTGGTCGCTCAGCGGCGGGTATTTCTCACCGAAACGGAGCTGGCGACCGCTGCTTGGCGTGGCGCTGCTGCTGTTGTTCACGCTGTTCGGCGTGCGTCTGAACGTGCTGTTCTCGTTCTGGTACAACGATTTCTACAGCGCGCTGCAGGCCCTCGACCAGCCCAAGTTCTGGTTCAGCCTCAACCTGTTCGGGGTACTGGCCGCGATCCACGTCGTGCGGGCGCTGCTCAATGCGTACATCAACGGTTCGTTCACCATCCACTGGCGCCAGTGGCTCAACGACCGCACGGTGACTGAGTGGATGGACCACCAGGGCTACTACCTCGGCCGCTTTGCCCAGCCGTCCGTGGACAACCCGGACCAGCGCATCCAGCAGGACGTGACCAGTCTGGTGTCCACGACGTTGTCGCTCGCGCTCGGGCTGGTCAGCGCCGTGGTGTCGATGTACGAGTTCACCGGCATCCTGTGGAACCTCTCGGCGTCGATGACGGTGTTCGGCACGGAGGTGCCGCGGGCCATGGTGTTCCTGGTCTACCTCTATGTGCTGGTGGCGACGACCTTCGCGATCTGGATCGGCCGGCCGCTGATCGCCCTGAGTTTTCTCAACGAGAAGCTCACTGCCAACTACCGCTACATGCTGGTGCGACTGCGCGAATACGGCGAGAGCGTGGCGCTCTACCGGGGCGAGCCGGTCGAGCAGCGCGGCCTCCTGTCGAGCTTCGCCGCCGTGATCGCCAATGCCTGGGCCATGCTCTGGCGGGGCCTGAAGTTCGACGGTTACAACCTCAGCGTGAGCCAGGTGGCGGTGATTTTTCCGTTCATCATCCAGGCGCCGCGGCTGTTTTCCGGCGCCATCAAGCTCGGCGACGTGATGCAGACCAGCCAGGCGTTCGGGCAGGTCGAGGGCGCGCTGTCCTACTTTCGCAGCTCCTATGACAGCTTTGCCGGCTACCGCGCCGTGCTGGACCGCCTGAGCGGCTTCGAGCAGAACGTGGCGGCGGCGGCGGCGCTGGCGCTGCCGGTGGTCAAGGACAACCCTGACGCGCTGGTGCTGCGGGGCCTGAGCGTGCTGCGCCCGGACGGCCAGCCGCTGACCCGCGATCTGAGCCTGACACTGACCGCCGGGCAGGCGCTGCTGATCCGCGGCCCATCCGGCTCGGGCAAGACGACGCTGCTGCGCACGCTGGCGGGGCTGTGGCCGTTCTCGACGGGCGAGTCGGAGCGCCCGACGGGGGCCGCTTGCCTGTTCCTGTCGCAGCGGCCCTACCTGCCGATCGGGACGCTGCGCGCCGCGCTGGCCTACCCGGCCGAAGCGACGACGCTGCCCGACGGGCGCGCGCACGCCATCCTCGCGCAGGTCCAGCTCGCCCACCTCGCCGACCAGCTCGACTTCGCGCAGGACTGGTCGCAGGTGCTCTCTCCCGGTGAACAGCAACGCCTGGCCTTCGGCCGCGTGCTCGCCAACCGCCCGGCGATCGTCTTCCTCGACGAAGCCACATCGGCGACCGACAGCGGGCTGGAGCACCACCTCTACGGCCTGCTGCGCACTGACCTCCCGCATGCCATCCTCGTCAGCGTCGGCCACCGCCAGACGCTGGCCGCGTTCCATGACCAGGCGCTGACCTTCGAGGGGGAGGGACGCTGGGTGCTGGAGCCGGTGGGCTGAACGGGGCGCTGTCCGGAACGGTTGAGCGAAACCTGCTCAGTCCCCACCCAGTCCCAGCGTGTTCGGCTGCCGCTTCTCGACCGCGTTCTTGAGCAGCGCGGCCACCCGATAAACCCCATGCGCGAACTTGCCATAAGGCAATGTCGCGAACAGCGCCATCACCGCCCCGAGATGCACGACGAGCAGCGCCGCCATCGCGCCTGTCTCGCGCCCGGCCAGCAGCGCCAGCCCCGTCACACTGACGAGGAACAGCAGCGCGATGAAGCCCCGGTCCATCGGCCGCTGCGCCGGATCGCCGTGCAGCGGGTCGCGCTGCAGGTTCAGCCACAGCAGCCCCGCTGGCCCCGCCAGCAGCCCGAGTCCGCCCACCGTGCCGAGCAGCACCGGCAGGCTGGTGACGGGGTAGGGCGCGTGTTCCCCGAGTGCGTAGTGGTAGAGCGTCGCCACCGTCGTGGACGCGAAGCACAGCAGGAAGCCGCCCGCCGTCAGGTGGTGGAAGCGGCGGCGCCAGTGGGTGGTGCGGTCGTCGGCATCGTGGCAGCCCTGGCCGTGGCCGCCGTCGAGGTAGCGCAGGCGCACGGCGTCCCGCGTCGCCTCGGCCACCGCCGCACCCGGCACCTTGCCCCCCGGCGTCACCCCGTGCCAGAAGCGCCCCACACCGATCCCGAGCGCCAGCACCGCCCAGCCGAACACCGGCGCGAACAGCGCCACCATCAGCCCGTGCGGCAGCACCGCGTAAAAGTTGCCCGGCACGTCGCCCGCGAGCGGCGCATGCCACAGCCGCCCGTGCAGCGCCAGCACCAGCAGCCCGAACAGCGCCAGTCCTGCCGCGAGCGCCAGCGCCACCACCGCGCCGTTGCGCCGGTACAGCGCGCCGAACGCCGCTGGCCAAGCGTGGTCGGCGTAGGTCGTCACCCGCACCTGCGCCATCGCCCGCGGCACGTTCAGCGCGAACTCGTGCGGCGGTGCGTACTGGCAGGCGTGCAGGCAGGCGCCGCAGTTGTGGCAGAGATTGGCGAGGTAGTGCGCATCCGCTGGCGTGAAGTCGAGCCGCCGTGTCATCGCCGGGAACACCGCGCAGAAGCCCTCGCAGTAGCGGCAGGCGTTGCAGATGCCCATCACGCGGGCGACCTCGTCGGTCTGCGGCGTGGCAGGGACAAACTCGCCGCGCCCGAGTGCCAGCGCCTCGCGGGTTAGCGCCTCAAGCGTCTGCATGGACGGCTCCTTCGCGCTGCCCTTGTCCGGCCAGCGCGCTGCGCGCCGCCGACGTGCCGGCGATGCGGCCGAACGCCGTGCCGATCGACATCCCCACGCCGGCCGTGTAGCCCTGGCCGAGCACGTTGCCGGCCATCATCTCGCCGGCCACGAACAGGTTGTCGCTCGGCCGCCCGCCGAAATGCACCGCAGCCTGATCGTCCGTCTTCAGCCCGAGGTAGGTGAAGGTCACGCCCGGCCGCAGCGTGTAGCCGTAGAAGGGCGGCGTGTCGATCGGCCGCGCCCAATGCGTCTTGGCCGGGGTGACGCCCTCGGTGCGGCAGTCGTCGAGCCGGGTGTGGTCGAAGGTGCCGTGGCGGCAGGCGTGGTTGTAGTCGTCGAGGGTCTGCATGAACGTGGCCTCGTCCACACCCAACTGGCGGGCGAGATCGGGCAGGGTGTCGGCCTTGTTGCCGGGAAAGACCGGCGGCATGAAACGCCCGATCGCCTTGCTGTCGATCACGCAGTGGGCGATCTGGCCGGGCTGGTGCGCGACGAGGCGGCCCCAGATCGCGTAACGCTTGGGCCAGAAGTCCTCGCCCTCGTCGTAGAAGCGCTGCGCCTCGCGGTTGACGACGACGCCCAGGGACACACAGTCGATGCGCGTGCAGATGCCGCCGTCGTAGAGCGGGGCGCGGGCGTCGATGGCGACCATGTGCGCCTGCGTGGCATCGCCGATCGGGTCCGCGCCGTGGGCGAGCAGCTCGCGCAGCAGCGTGCCCTGGTTGTAGCGGGTGCCGCGGATCAGGAAGTTGTCCGCCGGCCACTCGCCGCGTGCGTTCTGGCCCCAGGCGGCACGCAGCCAGTCGCGGTCCGACTCGAAGCCGCCACACGCCAGCACGCACGACCGCGCCGCGATGCGCTCCTCGCCCACGAACGCGGCGACGAAGCGGTCCCCGTCGAGTTCGATCCGATCGACCAGCGCCTCGTAGCGGATGCGCACGCCCAGCCGCTCGGCGCTGCGGTAGTACGCATTCACCAGCGCCTTGCCGCCGCCCATGAAAAACGCATTTGTGCGCGCCGTGTGCAGCGCGCCCGACAGCGAGGGCTGGAAATGCACGCCATGCGAGCGCATCCAGTCGCGGCAGTTCGACGACGCCCGGATCACCAGCCGGGCCAGCGCCTCGTCGGTCCTGCCGCCCGTCACCTTCAGCAAGTCCTGCCAGAACTCCTCTTCCGGGTACGCCTCGACCAGCACGTCCTGCGGCGCATCATGCATGCAGCGCAGGTTGCGGGTGTGGCTGGAATTGCCGCCGCGCCAGGCCCGCGGCGCCGCTTCGAGCAGCAGCACCGACGCCCCCGCTTGCCTGGCCATCAAGGCGGCGCACAGCGCGGCGTTGCCGCCACCGATCACGAGCACATCGACCATCGTGGTTCTCGCTTAGCCTCAATCTGCCCGGATGCTGGCGCGCTTGACGATCTCTTTCCAGATCTTCTGCTGCTGCGCGATGTAGGCGGCGAACTCGCTCGACGGCCCGCCGCCACCCACCGCGCTGTCGCTGGCGAACCGCTCGGTCACCGAGTTCGACTTCAGCGCCTTGAGCGACTCTTCCTGGAGCTTCTTCACGATGTCGGCGGGTGTGCCGGCGGGCGCCAGGATGCCGTACCACTGCGAGGTCTCGAAGTCCTTGAACCCCATCTCGGCCACCGTCGGCACGTCCGGCAGCGCCGCCAGCCGCTGCGGCGTGCCGACCGCGATGGCGCGCAGCTTGCCCGACTTGATGTGCGGCAGCAGCGCCGGCAACCCGGCCGAACTCGCCTGCGTGCGTCCGGCGAGCAGGTCGGTGAGCTGCGGGCCGGTGCCGCGGTACGGGATGTGCGTGATGAACATGCCCGTCACCAGCTTCAGGTACTCCATCGCGAGGTGACCGGCGCTGGCGTTGCCTGCCGAGCCGTAGTTGAGCTGGCCCGGGTTCTTCTTCGCGTAGGCGACGAACTCCTTGAAATTGGTCGCCGGCACGTCCGGGTGGATCACGAACAGGTTCGGCACCTTCGCCAGCAGCGTGACCGGGATGAAGTCCTTGTTCACGTCGTAGGGCTGGTTCGGGAAGAGGTACGGATTGACCGCCAGCGAGCCGACGTGGCCGAGGATGATGGTGTGGCCGTCCGGGGTGGACTTGGCGACATCCTGCATCGCCGGGATGCCCGCGCCGCCGCCCTTGTTGTCCACGTAGACGGTCTGGCCGAGCTGCTTGGTCAGCTCCACCGCGACCGTGCGCGCGACGATCTCCGACGTGCCGCCCGGTGCAAACGGCACGACAAAGCGGATCGACTGCTTCGGCCAGCCGTTTCCTCGTTGGAATGGGTGGTGCCAGTGTCCGGAAATCGGCTCAGAACTGGTAGCGGCGCAACCCTCCATCGACCGGAATCACCGTGCCCGTGATGTAGCTCGCCAGCGGGCT
>JBEEMX010000230.1:0-5715 GCA_041192465.1 Pseudomonadota bacterium
CAGCGCCTGCACCGAGTGCGTGTAGATGCTCAGGGCGGTGCGCACCGCGGACGTCTTGCCGAGACTGCCGCCGTCCGAGGACAGCGACACCAGCATGCCGCGCTCCGTGCTGACCTGCAGGTACTGCGGGAGGATGGCACCAAAACCCATGGCGCAGAACATGCGGTCGATGGCGCGCGTGTCCTTGGCCGGAGCCCCGACCGGCGCCGCATGGATGACGCGCAGCCACTGCACCCACTCCTGCCGCACCGTGTCGGTGTTGTCCGGCAGCGCGGGCACCATGCCGCTCACCATGTCGGCGGCACGGGCAAACTTCGAGCTGAGTTGTACCGGCTCCGACATGCCGCCGGCCCGGTAGCGTGTGGTCCCCAGGGTGAACGAGTTCAGGTCGGTCAGACTTTCCGGCCCGAAGTTGTCCGCGATGCCGACGCGGTCACCACCGCGGTGCTCCGTCAGCGAGGTCAAGAATCGTGTGAGCATGATCATCTCTCCTGCCAGCAGGCTGTCGATTGCGTGGTGGACGCCCGCATTGCTGAGGGCGGCCACGAGTTTCTGGGTGTCCGGCACCGAGTACACGGCGCCCGCGAACGGGATACCGCCAGTGGCGCTCACGCCGGGCCAGGCGATGCGCCCCTTGCCTTCCCCCGTGTCGGTACCGACGTAGCCCTTGGCCACGTACAGCGGCTTGTTCCACAGCAGGCGCGGCTCCTTCTTCACGCCGTCGTTGTCAGAGCCACTGTCGATGATGTAGGTGCCGGGGCCGCGCTTGCCCTTGTAGGTGTAGCCGCGGGGCGGCTCGGGCAGGGTGAGCACCTCGGCTGCCTTGGTCGGCGTGGCCGCCACGACCACCTCCACCGTGGCGCTGGCCAGCCTGACGTGCGGTCGGCCAATCTCCACCGGACTGGTGATGCGCCCGCTGTGCTTGCAGGTGCGGCACGCCGGGCTGTCGAACGAGGCGCACTTGCGCGGGCCGCCGAAGCTGCGCGCCTTGGCCAGTGCCGTCTCCACGTTCTGCGCGTCGCCCCAGTCCGGGTGGTCGGCACTGATGGCGTGGATGCCCTCCTCGATGCCGTCCGTACACGCGATGACCGTGAGCAGACCGCACCATGCGTCGTAGCCCACGCCCGCGTTGTCCGCCATGGCCCGCGCCAGCACCTCGCAGCCCTCGCCGCTGCGCGCAGCGTCCGCCATGCGCGACCAGCTCGCCGGAGTTTCCTTTACCGCATCGGTAAAGGCACTGCCTGAAGCCGCTGCTGTGGAAGGAGTCAGGCCAGGGAACAGGGTGTGCGTCGAGGTGCCGAGAGCGGCGGCCGTGCGGGGCCACGGCGCCACCATCTCCTCCAGTTGCTCGACCGTGTAGAGCGGCTGCTCGTGGTCGCCGAAGGGCCACAGCGTCTCGACCGTGGCGTCCTCATATTTCCAATTCCGGTAGCCCGGCACGCGCAGGATGCGGGCCTTGTCCGTGCTGCATTGCACGTCGCAGGCTTCATGGAACACGGCCGCCGCGCCGTTGCGCAGTCGGTCAGCGATGGCGTGCCACCGGTCGAGGGGGATGTCCTGGTCGCAGATAAAGTAGGCGTGCAGCCCGCCGCCGCTGTTGACCAGCAGAGAGGGCACCAAGACATTGGGGAACTCGTTCAGCCAGTCGAACATGGCATCGAAGCCAGTGCCGACGGAGATGCCGTGCTTGACGCAGTCGATGTCGATGAAGACCGACCGCTGCGCCACGACGTTGGTTGACTTGCGGCCTGCGTACTCGGCCAGCTCACCAGCGAACGAGCCGGTGCTATAGAAGATGTCGGCACCCCGTTCGTTCTCTGCGTAGCAGAGGTCCAGGGCGGAATAGAAAGCAGGGGTCTGCTCGTGAAAGTCCTTGGCGTCCAGCCAGATGTGCCGCAAGTAGCGGTTGCCTGCGGCATTCTTCGGTGTCTGGATTACGAGCGCGACCTTGCCATTGGATGAAACGGGGAGCATGGCGGCCTTGGGGTTGGAGCGGGGTTGAGGGGAGCTGGCATGGTACGCCTTGAGTGGCAGGCGTACCAGTCTTGACAGCTCCGAGAGGCGGGAGTATTCGCGCTAGGCTGAACGCGGCGCCATCCGCATCATCACCCGCAGCGTGGCCGCCACGTCGAGCCCCTTCGAGGTGAACGCACCCTCGGCGTGCAGCGCGGCCAGCAGGAGAAGCAGCCTGTCCACCTGCTCCGTGGTCATGCCCGGCTGGTCCGTGTCGCTCTTGAGGAACGTCATGGTCGTGCCGGTCTCGGCACCGACAATCAGGTCAACAGTACCGTGGGCCACGTTCAGGGAGACCAGCGCGTTCAGCAACCAGATGGCCGCGCCGTCCGGGTTCTTGTTCGCCTGCAGGCGCAGGATCTGCGCGTCGCTCCACTTCGCCCGTGGGATCTTGGGGGTGGCTTGGGTCTCTTCGGTCATTCGTTTCTCCTGAGGACAATCACCAGGGTGTCCTCGGTCGTGTAGGTGGTGACCCAGATGCGGGTCGGGTCTTCCGGCACCCAGGTGCCCACGGCATCGTGGGCCGTGTGTGCAGCCGGGTAGTTCCCGTGCGTCGGGTGGAAGGCTCCCGCATTGACGGTCGGCATGCCGTTGAACTGCACCGTGACCGCCGGGTAGGTGAGGTGGGGGGACTGCATCATGTGGTGTCCTCGTTGACCGCCCCGCAGGGCGGTCGTAACTAATCAACCGGGCTTGCGCGCAGCACCGAACGCGCCGAGCGCAGCACCGCGCTGGCCAGCAGGTGCCGTCACCGCGACAGGCGCAGCAGCAGGGGCCGCAGTCACCGGCGGCGCAACAGCGCGCGGCATGGTCTGCACCGTGGCGGTACTTTCAATGACCTTGTCCGCCGCCGGCTTGTTGGCCGCAGCCGCACGCATCGCCTTCTTCGCCGCCAGGGCCTCCATCATCTCGCGCTCGTCGCGTTCATCCTCCGACTCGACCGGCGCAGCAGGTGCGGCGACCGGCGCCTGGTACAGCTCCGCTTCAGGGATGACCACCTCCGGCGGGGGTGCCGGGCGCGGGGTGCGGGTCACGGCCGCCGTGGCAGCAGCGCGCGGGCTGTCCATCGACAGGGCCGGGGCACGGGTGGGAGCGGGGAGTGCCGCGCCGCTCGGCTTCGCCGCACGCTCCGCGTTCCACGCCAGCAGCGCCTTGACCTCCGGCTGACTGGCCGCGTCGATGACCGCCATCGTCTGCTCCGGCTGCAGCGTCTGGGCCGGGCGCAGCACCGGGGCCTTGTAGCCCTGGAAGAAGCCCAGCTCCAGCACCGTGGCCTCGACGGTGTACTTGTTCATCACCAGCTCCTTCACCATCGGCAGCAGGCCCGCGCTCTTCGACTCCTTGTCCCACTTCGGGAAGATGGACTTGGAGCTGGCGTCCCAGGTGAACGCCGCCGTCGTGTCCACCTGCAGCATGTTCTCGCCGACACGCTCCGCCAGGTAGACCATCGCCGTCTTGCGGTACGCGCACTTCGACTCGCCAGACCCCGCCGCCACGTTGGTGTGGATGCAGGTCTTGCACGCCACCGCCTGCGGGCTCGGGCTGCTGGCGTCCGGCACCTTGCCGTTGAACGAGGTGCAGTCCGGCGGCGTGCCTTCATCGCCAGGCTTCATCGGCTTGATGTAGAACACGCGGCGCGTCTCGGCGAAGTCGCCCTCGATGCCAGCCAGCACGACGAGCTGACTGGCCAGCTTCACCGGCTCCGCACCCGAGCGGATGACGATGAGCTTGCCGTCACCGTCGTGACCCAGCTTGTTGTAGTCGGCCGAGATCTTGATGCCGTTGAACGCGCTGGCCGCGAACGTCTGCTCCGAGGCAACTGCGAGGGCGCCGAAGTCGAAGGCTTGGATGGGGTAGGTCATGTGGGTTCCTTGGTGGTTCAGGCGCGTGGCGCGCCGATGGTGACGGTGATGCCAGCAGTTTCCTTGCTGACCTTTTCAATCGCGGGCGGCAGCGTTCCATGCTCCGCGAGGTAGGCGGTGACGCCTGTTTGCAGCACAGTGCGGGTGACCATCGACCACTGGCCGGTGGACTGCACCCAGTCCCAGAACTCGGGGCTCTTTCCCGCTGCAGGCTGGAACCGTTCGCTGACCTTGCGCTTCACGGTCAGCTTGGTGCCGGTGGGCGTGACGTGGGCCATGCTGGACAGGCCCTCCGGGATTCTTTCGAGAAGTATCTCGGCCAAGCCTTCGAGTATGGCATCAACTTGCACAAGCTCGGCCTTAAGGCCCTTGGCCTTCGCCGCCTGCTCGCTGTAAAAGTTGAGCAAGTCCGACGTGGACGGCTCGTCTTCGGGGGTATTCATGAGCGTGAATCTCCTTGGGGGTGCGGCATTATGCCACGGGGTTTCGCGTTAGTGCGCGCTTACAAGACATCAACGAACTGAGAATATGATCCGACCACCTCCTTGTGGAACTCGATGCGCTGGTGCATGCGCTCATAAAGCAAGTCTTCCGCCGCGCACCCGCTGAGTTGGATGATCTGCATCGGCTGCTTCTGCCCTTGCCGGTCCATCCGGTTCTGCACCTGGATTGCCTCCTCCGCCTTGTCGAAGGGCGTGAAGAACACTGTCGTCGTGCAACTCGTCAAAGTTACACCATGACTTAGTACGGTGGGATAAGCTACTACCCCGTCATACTCTCGTGTTGCCTCCATACTGTCTAGTATCCGCTCGCGCTGTTTGAGCGACACCGCGCCGTACATCACCGCGAAGTTGAACCCGGCCTTGTTCAGCTCGGCTGCCACCTTGTCTACCGTGTGGGTGAACGCGGCGATGACGATGACCTTGTGCTCCGGCTTGCCCGTTCCGTTGTCCTGGGCTCGCACCTGCCGCACGATCTCCAGCAACTCGTCCATCCGGGGCTTGCAGTCCACCTCGTGGATGTTGTCGTTGTCGTCGTACACCGTGCCACTAGCGATTTGCAAAATTTTCGTTCTGAGCGCCGCTTGATGAACTGCTGAGATCTGCACTCCGCTGGTCGCTTGAGCCTGCGCGTCCTTCCTCAAGTCGCGCATCAGCCGCTTCTGTTCGGGCGTCAGCTCCACCTCGCGCTGCGTGGTCGTGATGGGCGGCAGGTCCAGCAGCACGTCCCGTTTGTGAATGACCATCGCAGGCTGCAGGCACTCGTGTATGGTGTCGACCGCCGACTCCAGCGGCACCCAGCGGTACTTCCCGAACTGCTGCATTGTCAGCATCTTGAATTGCGACTCGGTCATCGCCCAGTCGGCCTGGTACATAAGTTTGCACTGACCGAAAGCGTCAAGCGGGTACTGCACGGACGGGGTGCCGGTCAGCATCCAGCACCGCGAGGCGGCCGCCACCAAGGGCCTCGCGAATTTCCACCTACGGGTGGCATATTTCTTATACTGGGTGGACTCATCTATTACGATTAGGTCGTACCGCCCTTCCATCTCGGCGTAGCAAATCTCCACGCCGCTCGGGTTGACGATGTGGATGTCGCTCAGGCTCGTGGCCTTGCGCCTCCGCACCAGCGGGTCGGTGTGGACCAGCACCGTGGCACTGCGGTGGGGGAAGCTTGCGTTGATCTCCTTCAGCCAGACGTTCCGCACAATGGACTTGGGGCAGATTATCAGTACCTGTTTGACCAGTCCCAGGTCGAGCAGATAGTCCACGGCGTACAGCGTGCTGAGGGTCTTCATCGTGCCCATGTCAGCCAGGCAGAAGAACTTGTGGTGCGTGGA
>JBEEMX010000231.1:0-5707 GCA_041192465.1 Pseudomonadota bacterium
CGCGCTGGTCCACGGCATCACCGACTTCATCAACGCCGACACCGAGGAAGCGTGGCAGGCGATTTCGGCCAAGGGCGGGCGCCCGCTGCACGTCATCGAAGGCCCGCTGATGGCCGGCATGAACATCGTCGGCGACCGCTTCGGCGCCGGCAAGATGTTCCTGCCGCAGGTGGTCAAGTCGGCCCGCGTGATGAAGCAGGCGGTCGCGCACCTGCTGCCCTACATCGAGGCCGAGAAGAAGGCCATGGTCGATGCGGGTGGCGAGGTCAAGCCGAAAGGCAAGATCGTCATCGCCACCGTCAAGGGCGACGTGCATGACATCGGCAAGAACATCGTCACCGTGGTCCTGCAGTGCAACAACTTCGAGGTGGTCAACATGGGCGTGATGGTCGCGTGCCAGGACATCCTGAAGAAGGCACGCGAGGAAGGCGCGGACATCATCGGCCTGTCCGGGCTGATCACGCCGAGTCTGGAGGAGATGCAGCACGTTGCCGCCGAGATGCAGCGCGATGACTACTTCCGCGAGCGCCAGACGCCGCTGCTGATCGGCGGCGCGACCTGCTCGCGGGTCCACACCGCCGTGAAGATCGCGCCGCACTACACCGGCCCGGTCGTCTACGTGCCGGATGCATCGCGCTCGGTGGGCGTGTGCTCGGACCTGCTCAGCGACGAGCGCGCCGCCAAGTTCATCGACGAACTCCACGCCGACTACGACCGCGTCCGCACCCAGCACGCGAACAAGAAGGCCACGCCGATGGTGCCGCTGGCCACGGCACGCGCCAACAAGACGCCGCTCGACTGGGCAAGCTACACGCCGCCGAAGCCGAAATTCATCGGGCGGCGCGTGTTCCGCAACTACGACCTCGCGGAACTGGCGCAGTGCATCGACTGGGCGCCGTTCTTCCAGACCTGGGATCTGGCGGGCAAGTTTCCGGAGATCCTGAAGGACGAGATCGTCGGCAGCGAGGCGGTGCGCGTGTTCAGCGACGGCAAGCGGCTGCTGCAACGCGCCATCGAAGGCCGCTGGTTGCAGGCGAACGGCGTCATCAGCCTGCTGCCCGCCAACACGGTGGGCGACGACACGGTCGAGGTCTACAGCGACGAATCACGGGAAACCGTGGTGCTGCGCTGGCAGCCGCTGCGGATGCAGTCGGAGCGGCCGGTGATCGACGGCGTGCGCCGGCCGAACCGCTCGCTGGCCGACTTCATTGCGCCCAAGGGCACGAAGCCGGACTACATCGGTCTGTTCGCCGTGACCGCCGGGCTGGGCATCGAGAAGAAGGAGCGCCAGTTCATCGACGATCTCGACGACTACAGCGCGATCCTGTTCAAGTCGCTGGCCGACCGGCTGGCCGAAGCCTTTGCCGAGCGGCTGCACCAGCGCGTGCGCACCGAGTTGTGGGGCTATGCGGTGGATGAGGCGCTGAGCAACGAAGCCCTGATCGCCGAGCAGTACCGCGGCATCCGCCCGGCGCCGGGTTATCCGGCCTGTCCGGACCACCTGGTCAAGCGGGCGATGTTCGACGTGCTCGATGCACCCGACATCGGCATGACGCTGACCGAAAGCATGGCGATGACCCCGGCGGCGAGCGTCAGCGGCTTCTACCTGGCGCACCCCGAATCGGCGTATTTCAACGTCGGCAAGATCGGCGAGGACCAGTTGGCGGACTTTGCGGTGCGGCAGGCGCTGAGTGATACCGATGCACGCCGGGCACTGGCGCCGGTGCTGGGTTGAATCGCCAGCGACCACGACACCAACAAAAAAGCGCCTCGGTCGAGGCGCTTTTTTCATGGTGGCCCGAAGCCACCGGTTCACTCAAGCTCAGGCTTGCGGCTGCTTGCGGCGGCGGGACATGAAGCCCAGCGCGCCCAGACCGGCCAGCATCATCGCGTAGGACTCGGGTTCCGGCACAGCAGCGGCGGAGATGTTCACGTTGTCCATCATCAGGCCATCGACACCCTTGCCAGAGAAGTACAGGTGGTACGACGCACCGGCTTGGCCCATGAAGTTGTAGGACGTGTTGGTCCAGGCCGGGCCCCAGTTGGTGACCGCGTTCAGCGAGGCACCACTGGTCGCCACCGCCAGCGTGTCCGGGTTGATCGTGGCAAAGCTGGGCACATCGCTGGACAGGAACAGGCGTGAACGGCCTTCACCCATCACATCGAAGCTGATGGTGTACAGGGCCGAACTCAGCACCGAGAACGACTGGTAAACCGATTCCTGAGGATCCAGGTCCAGCTGACCGCCGACCAGCGTCGGCGTGCCGCTGCCGACCGACCAGGAGGCAGGGTAACCAAGGGTGGCAGCGCCGAAACCTGGATCGATCAGAGGGATCGTTTGCGCTTGGCTGCCAATGGCGGTGAACAGCAGTGCAGCAACTGCAGCGATCTTGCGGAGAGTGATGTTCATGGAGTGCTCCTGGATTTGGTTTAAGTTGGACCCGCTGCGCGCACATGCAGCACATGCGGTGCAGCGGAACCAATCGGTACATCGCAGTCTAGACATTCCAGCCCAAACAACTACCCGCGGACAGGTGGTGCAAGCCACCTGAAATGAACAATTCTCACACTTCCCCCGCAACAGAGGGGGTAGAGCGCGCAAGCCCCCCCGGGAGGGGTAGTCAACCGCATCCGTGGCACCACTCAGGCGAGCACCAGGTTATCCCGGTGAATCAACTCGGCTTCATTGGCGTAGCCCAGCAGCCCCTCGATCTGCGACGACGGCTTGCGCGCGATGAGCCGCGTTTCGCTGCAGGCGTAGTTCGCCAGACCGCGGGCGATCTCGATCCCGGATTGCGTGCGCACCGCGATCACGTCGCCACGGGAGAAATCCCCCTGCACCTCGACCACACCGATCGGCAGCAGGCTCTTGCCCTCGTCGCGCAGCTTGAGCGCCGCGCCGTCGTCCACGACCACCGCGCCCTTGAGCTGCAGGTGATCGGCCATCCACTGCTTGCGCGCCGCCACCTTGGGCGTCGTGGCCACCAGCAGCGTGCCGATGGACTCGCCCGCCACCAGCCGCAGCAGCGCGTCCGGCTCGCGGCCCCAGGCGATCACGGTGGACGCGCCACTGCCCGCCGCCCGTTTCGCTGCCAGGATCTTGGTGATCATGCCGCCCTTGCCGATGCTGGAACCCGCGCCACCGGCCATCTGCTCCAGCTCGGGCGTGCCCGCCACCGCTTCGTGGATGAACTTCGCCTCGGGATCCTTGCGCGGATCGGCCGAGTACAGGCCCTTCTGGTCGGTCAGGATGATCAGCGCATCGGCATCGACCAGGTTCGCCACCAGCGCGCCCAGCGTGTCGTTGTCGCCGACCTTGATCTCGTCGGTGACCACCGTGTCGTTCTCGTTGATCACCGGCACCACGCCCAGCCCGAGCAGCGTCAGCAGCGTCGAACGTGCGTTCAGGTAGCGCTCGCGGTCGGCAAGATCCGCGTGCGTGAGCAGCACCTGCGCGCTGCCGAGGCCCTGCGCGCGCAGGGACGTTTCGTAGATCTGTGCCAGCCCCATCTGCCCGACGGCGGCCGCGGCCTGCAACTCGTGCAGCTCCTTCGGGCGCGTGGCCCAGCCCAGGCGCTTCATGCCCTCGGCGATGGCGCCCGACGACACCATCACCACCTCGCGCCCCTGCCGGACCAGCGCGGCAAGCTGCACGCACCAGGCGTTGATCGCCTCGGCGTCCAGGCCGCGGCCTTCGTTGGTGACCAGACTGGAGCCGACCTTGACGACGATGCGGCGGGCGTTCAGCAGAACCTCACTCATGGCGACCTCAGCGGAAGCGCGGATCGGCCGGATCCGGCGGCAGGGACTCGTTGTCGGCCTCGACGAAGCGGACATCCGGCACCTCGATCGGGGGGGCGTTGAGCGCAGCAACGTGCTGGTAAAGCGCCCGGACAAGGGGTTCGCAACCTTCGCGCGTCAGCGCCGAAATCTCGAACACCGGCGCCTTCCAGCGCAAGCGGCGCACGATGTCCTTCATGCGCTTCTTGCGTTCCTCGGGGTCAGGAATCATGTCGAGCTTGTTCAGCACGAGCCAGCGCGGCTTGTCATAGAGCGCCTTGTCGTACTTCTTCAGCTCCTTGGCGATGGCACGAACCTGTGCGACCGGATCGACGCCATCGTCAAACGGCACCGCGTCCACCATGTGCAGCAGCACGCGGGTGCGCTGCAGGTGGCGCAGGAACAGGTGTCCCAGACCGGCGCCTTCGGAGGCGCCTTCGATCAGGCCCGGCACGTCGGCCACCACGAAGCTCTTGCTCGGGCCGACCCGCACCACGCCGAGGTTGGGGTGCAGCGTCGTGAACGGGTAGTCGGCGATCTTGGGGCGCGCGTTCGAGATGGCGGTGATCAGCGTCGATTTGCCGGCATTGGGCATGCCGAGCAGGCCGACATCCGCCAGCACGCGCAGCTCCATCTTCAGCGCCTTGATCTCGCCGGGCCAGCCGACGGTTTTCTGCCGGGGTGCGCGGTTGGTGCTGGTCTTGTAGTGCAGGTTGCCGAAGCCACCATCGCCGCCCTTGGCCAGGATGATCTGCTCGCCGTGCGTGAGCAACTCGGCAATGACCTCTTCGGTCTCGGCATCTCGGATGATGGTGCCGACCGGCACATGCATCACCACGTCCGCACCGGCCGCGCCGAACTGGTCCGAACCCCGGCCGGACTCGCCGTTGCGGCCTTCGTAGCGGCGGATGTAGCGGAAATCGATCAGCGTGTTCAGGTTGCGGTCGCCCACGACATAGACGTGACCGCCACGGCCGCCGTTGCCGCCGTCCGGTCCGCCAAACGGAATGAACTTCTCGCGCCGGAAGCTGGCGCAGCCGGAGCCGCCGTTGCCGGCGGCCACATCGATGGTGACTTCATCGACAAATTTCATGCTTGTACTCCAGCGTCCAGGCGCATCACCGCCGTGGTTTCAACGAATTTCAAAGCAAAAAAGCCCCGGCACGCCGGGGCTTCATGCGCACACGCCAAGGCGCGCCGCAGGTCGTCGCGGGTCGGTCAGACCGGCGTGACGATCACGGTCTTGCGGTTCTCGGCGCCTTTGGTGGCAAACGAGATGGTGCCATTGACCAGCGCGAACAGCGTGTGGTCACGGCCCATGCCGACATTGCTGCCTGCATGGAAACGGGTGCCGCGCTGGCGCACGATGATCGAGCCGGCGGTGACCACTTGGCCGCCGTAGGCCTTGACGCCGAGCATCTTCGGTTGGGAATCGCGGCCGTTCCGTGTGGAACCGCCGCCTTTTTTCTGTGCCATGGTTCAGATCCTCTGAGGATGTGCTGGATGGGAGAGGCGACGGATCAGCCGAGCACCGCGCTGATTTGCAGCTCGGTGTAGTTCTGGCGGTGGCCCTGGCGCTTCTGGTAGTGCTTGCGACGGCGCATCTTGAAGATGCGCACCTTGTCGTGCCGACCATGCGACAGCACCGTGGCCGTCACCGTTGCGCCTTCAACCAAGGGAGCGCCAACCCGGAGTTCTGCACCGCTTCCAACGGCGAGCACCTGGTCGATCACGATCTCTTGGCCAACGTCCGCAGTGATCTGTTCTACTTTGATTTTTTCGCCGGCTGCAACCTTGTATTGCTTGCCACCGGTTTTTATGACCGCGTACATATCAGCCCTTTCTTGGGGGTAAAGTTTTTCCGCGTGCTGACGCCAGCAACATCCTGGTGACAAACGCGAAGCCCAAGATTATGCCACGCTTTGCA
>JBEEMX010000232.1:0-5678 GCA_041192465.1 Pseudomonadota bacterium
GGTGGACGACACCGTGGCGGCGCAGATCAAGGCACTGGCGCTCAAGGGTGTCCACCAGCAGCGCGAGTACCGCCGCGAATACCCC
Source organism: Pseudomonadota bacterium (assembly GCA_041192465.1). Lineage (GTDB taxonomy): Bacteria > Pseudomonadota > Gammaproteobacteria > Burkholderiales > Burkholderiaceae_C > Sphaerotilus. The sequence goes on from JBEEMX010000232.1 coordinate 86, forward strand.
GAAGGCGAGGCCGTGGCGCACCTCGTGGGCTTCACCAACATCGAGCAGACCGGCCAGGAAGGCATCGAGCTGGCTTTCCAGAAAGACCTGGACGGCCGCAACGGCAGCCGCAGCGTCGTGCGCGACCGGCTCGGCAACGTGATCGAGGACATCGGCGACCGGATCGAACCGGAGGACGGCCATGAAATCGCGCTGTCGATCGACACCAAGATCCAGTTCGTGGCCTACCAGCGGGTGCGTGATGCGGTGCTCCAGCACAAGGCCAAGGCGGGCAGCGCGGTGGTGCTGGATGTGCAGACCGGCGAGGTGCTGGCGCTGGTCAACTACCCGAGCTACACCCCCGGCGACCGCCAGACCCGCACCGGCGCCAATCTGCGCAACCGGGCGCTGACCGATACCTTCGAGCCCGGCTCGACCATGAAGCCCTTCATCACCGCGCTGGCGATGCAGACCGGCCGCGTCAAGCCGAGCACCGTCATCCAGACCGCGCCGGGCAGCATCACGATCACTGGCTCCACCATCCGCGATTCGCATCCGCACGGCGCACTCACGGTGCAGCAGATCATCCAGAAATCCAGCAATGTCGGCACGGTCAAGATGGCCATGCAGATGCAGCCGCGCGAGATGTGGGAGGTGTTCCATGCGGTCGGTTTCGGGCAGAAGCCGCCGCTTGCCTTCCCCGGCCTGGCCACAGGCAAGTTGCGGCCCTACAAGACCTGGCGCCCGATCGAGCAGGCGACCATGAGCTACGGCTACGGCCTGTCCACCTCGCTGTTCCAGTTGGCGCGGGCCTACAGCGTGTTCGCCCGCGATGGCGATCTGGTGCCGGTGTCGCTGCTCAAGCAGGCCGGGCCGGTGGCGGGCGAATCGGTGTTCAAGCCTGAAGTGGTCCGCGAGGTCCGCACCATGCTGAACATGGCGGCGGGCGAGGGCGGCACGGCCCCGAAGGCGCAGGCCGTCGGCTACTCGGTCGGTGGCAAGACCGGCACCGCCCACAAGCAGGACGGCGGCAGCTACGCCAGCAACAAGTACCGCGCCTGGTTCGTCGGCATGGCGCCGATCAACGCGCCGCGCATCATCGTCGCCGTCATGGTGGACGAGCCGAGCAACGGCATCTACTTTGGCGGCGATGTGGCTGCGCCGGTGTTCAGCCAGGTGGTGCAACAGACACTGCGCGTGATGGGCGTGGCGCCGGACCTGGAGATCAAGCCGCAGATCATTGCCCGCACCCAGGCGGCCAAGGCCGAAGAGGAGTCGTTCTGATGGCCCGCCCCGAGACACTGGCCGGTCTGGCCGCTGTGGTGGACTGGCTGCAGCAACGCGCGCCGGGCGCCCCGCTGCGCACCGACAGCCGACAGGTGCAGCCCGGCCACCTCTTCATCGCGTGGCCGGGCCATGCACAGGACGGGCGCGTCCACGTCGCGGCGGCGCTGGCAGCGGGTGCGGCGGCTTGTCTGGTCGAGGCCGAGGGTGTGGACCGTTTCGCCTTCGCCGATGCGCGCATCGCGGCGGTGCCCGGCCTGAAGGCGCTGACGGCGGCCTTGGCGGATGCCTGGCACGGCCAGCCGAGTGCGGCACTGTCCGTCATCGCCACCACCGGCACCAACGGCAAGACCTCCACCGCGTGGTGGACCGCGCAGGCGCTGAGTCTGTCGGGGCGGCGCTGCGGCGTGGTCGGCACGCTGGGCGTCGGCGAGCCGCCCAGCCGCGTCTCGCCCGAGGCAAAGATCGTCGCCACCGGCCTGACCACGCCCGATCCCGTCACCCTGCACCGCAGCCTGCGCGCCTTCGTGGACCAGGGCTTCGCGGCCTGCGTCATGGAAGCCTCGTCGATCGGCGTGGCCGAACACCGGCTGGATGCGGTGCGGATCCAGGTGGCGCTCTTCACCAACTTCACGCCCGACCACCTCGACTACCACGGCAGCATGGCCGCGTACTGGCAGGCCAAGCGGGCGCTGTTCGACTGGCCGGGTCTGCGTGCCGCAGTGGTCAACCTGGACGATGCCCAGGGTGCGCTGCTGGCGGAGGAGCTGACCGCACGGGGCGATCTGGATGTGTGGACCTACGCCCTCCAGCCGCGCCCGACACCCGCCCGCCTGCAGGCCGAGGCGCTGCACTACGACGCCGACGGCCTGTGCTTCACCGTGCGCGAAGGCGCGGAGTCGATCGCGGTGCGTACCGGGTTGATCGGCGAGTACAACGTGGCCAATGTGCTGGCGGTGTTCGGCGGGCTGCGGGCGCTGGGCCTGTCGCTGGCCGAGGTGGCGCCTCTGGCCGCCGACTTCACGCCGGTGCCGGGGCGGATGCAGCGGGTCGAGCTGCCGGTGTCCATCGCCGTGGGCCCGCTGCCGCAGGTCGTCGTCGATTACGCCCACACGCCCGATGCGCTCGACAAGGCATTGCAGGCGCTGCGGCCGTTCGCGGTGGCACGGGGCGGGCGGCTGTGGTGCGTGTTCGGCTGTGGCGGCAACCGGGACGTGACCAAGCGCCCGGTGATGGGCCGCATCGCGCAGACGCTGGCCGACGAAGTGGTCCTCACCAGCGACAACCCGCGCAACGAAGCCCCCGCCACCATCCTCGCGCAGATCGCGGCCGGCTGTGTCTGGTCGCCGCTGCTGCGCACGGTCGAGGACCGCGCCACCGCCATCGCCACCGTGCTGGCCGACGCCGACGCCCGCGATGTGGTGCTCATTGCCGGCAAGGGCCATGAGGACTATCAGGAGACGGCGGGTGTGAAGCGGTTTTTTTCAGATCTGGACGAGGCTGCCGTCGCGCTACAACGCCGTGTGTCCCACCGCTCCTGAGCCTTTCCGATGATGTCCCCTGCTTTCATGACCTTGGGCGAGGCCCACGCGCTGGTGGCGGCGCGCCTGCCCGGCACGCGGCTGGTCGGTGATCCGGCCACGGCGCTGCTGCGCGTCCACACCGACACCCGCAGCCTGCGCGCGGGTGACCTGTTCGTCGCGCTGCGCGGCGAACGCTTCGATGCCCACAGTTTTTTGCCGCAGGCGGGAGCGGCGGGCGCGGTCGCGGCCATCGCCGAGCGCGGGCTGGTCGAGGCCGGACTGGCGGGGCTGGAGGTGTCCGACACGCTGCGCGGCTTGCAGGCATTGGCCACGGGATGGCGCGCCAGCCTGACCCTGCCGCTGATCGCGGTGACGGGCAGCAACGGCAAGACGACGGTGACGCAGATGATCGCCGCCATCCTGCGCACCGCCCATGGGACGGCCGCCCACGCCACCGCTGGCAACCTGAACAACCACATCGGCGTGCCGCTGACCGTGCTCGGGCTGCGCCGGCACCACCGCATCGCCGTGGTCGAACTCGGCATGAACCACCCCGGCGAGATCGCGGAACTCGCGCACATTGCCCAGCCGACGGTGGCGCTGGTGAACAACGCCCAGCGCGAGCACCTGGAGTTCATGAAGACGGTCGACGCCGTGGCGGAGGAAAACGGGGCGGTGATCGCGTCGCTGCCCGCCGACGGCGTGGCCGTGTTTCCCGCCGACGACGACTACACGCCGCTGTGGCACACGCTGGCCGGTACGCGCCGCGTCTCCACCTTCGCCCTCGGTGGCACCACGGCCGCGCTGACGGCCGACGCCGACTGGCAGGGCGACCACTGGAACGCCGTGCTGCACACCCCGGCGGGCGATCTGGCGCTGGCGCTGGCCGTGGCCGGGCAGCACAACGTGCGCAATGCGCTGGCGGCGGCGGGTTGCGCGCTGGCGGCGGGTGTGGCTGCGGACGCGGTGCGCGACGGGCTGGCGGCGTTCGAGCCGGTCAGGGGGCGCTCGCAGGTGCAGCGGCTGGCGTGGCGTGGCCGCACCATCACCTTGGTGGACGACAGCTACAACGCCAATCCCGACTCGGTGCGGGCGGCGATCGACGTGCTGGCGGCGTTGCCGGGGCCGCGCTGGCTGGTGCTGGGCGACATGGGCGAGGTGGGCGACCGGGGTCCGGAGTTCCACACCGAAGTCGGCCGCTACGCCACCGAAAAAGGCATCGATTGCGTCTGGACCGCAGGCATACTCGCGGCCCACGCCGCGCAGGCCACCGCGCCGCCGACCGTGGTACGGCACCACACCGACGCCGCGGCAGCCGTGGCGGCGATGCGGGCCGAGGGGGCCGCGCTGCCCGAGGCGCAGTCGGTGCTGGTCAAGGGCTCGCGCTTCATGAAGATGGAACAGGTGGTCGCCGCCCTGCAGGGCGGGGTGGCCAACCCAGGAGAACAACATGCTCATTAGCCTCGCACAGTGGTTGCAGGGCCTTTATCCCGAGAGCCTCGGCTTCCTGCGGGTGTTCCAGTACATCACCTTCCGTGCCGTGATGGCCGCGATGACCTCGCTGCTGATCGGGCTGGCGCTGGGGCCACTGGTGATCCGCCGCCTGACCGCGCTGAAGATCGGCCAGCCGATCCGTGAATACGGCGTGCAGGCGCACATCGTCAAGCGCGGCACACCGACGATGGGCGGCGTGCTGATCCTGCTGGCGATCGGCATCTCGACCCTGCTGTGGTTCGACTGGAGCAACCGCTTCGTCTGGATCGTGATGACGGTGACGATGGGCTTCGGCGCCATCGGCTGGGTCGACGACTGGCGCAAGGTGGTGAACAAGAACCCCGAGGGCATGCCGTCCGGCGAGAAGTACCTGTGGCAATCGCTGATCGGGCTGGTCGCGGCGCTCTACCTCGCGTTCAGCGTGTCGGAAACCTCCAACATGCGGGTGCTGGAACTGTTCATGCGCTGGGTCATCTCCGGTTTCTCGAACGACCTGCCGCCCAAGGCCGACCTGATCGTGCCGTTTTTCAAGACGGTGAGCTACCCGCTGGGCGTGTTCGGCTTCATCTTCCTGACCTACTTCGTCATCGTCGGCACCAGCAACGCGGTCAACCTCACGGACGGGCTGGACGGGCTGGCGATCATGCCGGTGGTGCTGGTCGGCTCGGCGCTCGGGCTGTTCGCGTATGCGACGGGCAGTTCGGTGTTCTCGAAGTACCTGTTCCTGCCGCACATCCCCGGCGCGGGCGAGCTGGCCATCTTCTGCGCGGCGATGGCCGGCGCGGGGCTGGCCTTCCTCTGGTTCAACGCCCATCCGGCGCAGGTCTTCATGGGCGATGTCGGCGCGCTGGCGCTGGGCGGCGCGCTGGGCACCATCGCGGTGATCGTGCGCCAGGAGATCGTGCTCGGCATCATGGGCGGCATCTTCGTGGTCGAGGCGCTCTCGGTCATGGTGCAGGTCGGCTATTTCAAGTACACCAAGAAGCGCACCGGCACCGGCCAGCGCATCCTGCTGATGGCGCCGCTGCACCACCATTTCGAGAAGAAGGGCTGGATCGAGACGCAGGTGGTGATCCGGTTCTGGATCATCACGATGCTGCTGTGCCTCGTGGGCCTGTCCACCCTGAAGCTGCGCTGAGCTGTACTGGCGCACGGAAACGACAATGAATGCACTGAAGGACTTGTCGCTGCTGATCCTGGGCCTGGGGGAGTCGGGACTGGCGATGGCGCGCTGGGCACGGCGTTGCGGCGCGGCGCGCATCGTGGTGGCCGACACGCGCGAGGCGCCACCGAAGCTGGCGGAGCTCGCCGCC
>JBEEMX010000233.1:0-5645 GCA_041192465.1 Pseudomonadota bacterium
AGGCGGAAGCCGAGGTCAAGAAGATCGAGGCGCTGACTGGTCGCGTTGAAGCAGCACAGCAGCGCGGCAGTGCATCGGCCTCGGGCATCGGCTTGCGCGGGGGCGTCTCTTCGACCGCACTGGATGAGATGCTGTCGCACGTCAAGACTGCCGAGGGCGTCAAGAAGGAAGGCGCCGAGCGGATCCAGGCGCTGGAGACCATGGCGAACGCCGAGCGGGCGCTGATGCTGAAGCGCAGCGCCACAGCGGCCGAGCTTGCCCAGTTCGATGCCAAGGTGTCAGGAGCCAAGACAGGCATGCAGCGCGACCTGACGCTTGAGCTGCAGGGCATCGCCAGCAAGACCGCCAAGGCCGCCAAGGGACTGGGCGCCACCGAAACCGACACCCATGCCAGCCAGATCGAGCGCGCAGGCGCCGGGCTGCGCACTGCGCAACTAAAGGCAGCCGCGCAAGAGCGGGTGCAGGTGCTTGAGACTGAGCAGCGCACCGCCGACCACCTCCACCAGATGGGCCTCACCGGGGTCACGGAGTACGAAACCGAGCGCGTGCGCATCCAGCGCGCCAAGCTCGCCGAGCGCATGACGCTGATCGACGCCGAGATCGCAGCCGAGGAATCCCGCAAACCGAAAAGCGCGGCGGACAAGATCCAGGTGCAGCGCCGAATCGTCGATCTCAAGGCCGATCGCAGCGCCATCACTGCCGAAATGGCTGGCGCAGCGTCCGGCGGGGCTGCTGCTGCCGAGGCCCGCAAGCTGGACGATCAGCGGGCTATCGCCACCGAGACCGCCCAGATCTGGCAAGCCGCCAACGCCCAGATCACCCAGCTCCGCAACCAGAACAGCCAGGCCGCCATCGGTGCGATCACCGACCCCGTGGCAAAGCTGCGCGCCGAGAGTGCCGCACGGGTCGCCGAGCTGTACAGCTCGGCGGACGAGTTGACGAAGGGCCTGGAGCTGAAAATCTCCCTCACGGCCGATCCGGGCCAGCGCGAGATGCTGCGCACGCAGGTGTCCAGCATCGCCGAGGAAACAGGCCGTGCCATCGCGCTGGAGAACACCGGGTTGACCGAGCGCCTGAAGCCGGGCTGGCAGACCATGGTCGAGGGCTGGGCCGATGCGAACAAGCTGATGCGCGAATCCAGCGACCGCACCATGGACATGCTGGTCAAGGGCGGTGAAGACGCCTTCGCCGAGTTCGTCACCACCGGGAAGATCAGCGTCAAGAGCTTGGCCAACTCGATGATTTCCGAGATGGCCCGCACCGAATACCGCAAGTTTCTGGGCGGTGGCCCGGCTGGTGGTGCTGGTGGCGGTGGTGGTCTGGGTAGCCTCGTGAAAATGGTCACGGGTCTGTTCGCTGCCGATGGTGCAGCATTCGAGGCCGGCGGCACCCGCCGCTTTGCTGGTGGCGGCTCATTCACGAACCGGGTCATCGATCGCGACACCCATTTCCGATATGCGGAAGGTGGCCGCGAAAAACTTGGCCTGATGGGCGAAGCAGGCCCCGAGGCGATCATGCCGCTGTCCGGCGGTGGTGCGCAAGCCATCGGCGCCGATGGCCGCAAGCTCGGTCACCTGCCGGTCATCCGTGGCCCTGGCGGTCGGCTGTCGGTCGTGCTGGATGAGCAGAGGCAAGCCACCCGCCGATTCGCCGATGGCGGCGCGTTCGGCAACCTCGGCGGCTCGGCGACGGTGGCGCAGGCGTCTGCACGGATGACCGCCCAGGTCTCCGCACCGCTCACCGTGCAGATCATGGACCTGGGGCAGGTCGCTCAGATGATCCAGGCCGCCCAGGCGCAGCAGTACCGCGCACTGCAGCAGCGCCTCAAGACCGCAGCAGGGATCAGCATCTGATATGGCCGTCATCTCATTTCGCGATGCAACGTACAACCTCGGACTGCTGGCCGGGGATGGCTCTGGTTTCGGGCTGCGCAACCACGAAATCGTGAGCACATCCACCGTTGCGGGCACCGCCCAGGTCCGGGCCGTCGGCCTGCCGCTCTACACGTTCAAGCTCGACTTGCCACGGCAAATGGACCAGTTCCGGGCCGGGCAGTGGCGCGGCATCCTCATGAGCCTGCGGGGCGGCGTCAACCGCCTCGAAGCCTATGACCCAGCACACCAGTTCCCCGCCGGGACTGCCCGTGGTGACCGCACGCTCGGCGCCTCTGCTGCCAAGGGCGCCCCGTCCGTGAGCGTCACCGGGTCCGGCACGGTGCTTCCGGGCGACTGGCTCCAGATCGGCACGACCCTCGGCGCCTCGCAGCTCGTGATGGTCACCGCCGCCGCCACGCTGCCCGCTACCGTCCAGATCACGCCCCCCGTGTTCTTCGCGTTCGGTGCTGGTGCGCGTGTCCGCGTGGACCGCCCCTGCACCTTCTTCCGGATGGCCGGAAAGATGCCCGAGTTCGGCGGCGTCGGCGGCACCACCAACCTCTACGGGGCCTCGGTCGAGTTCGTGGAGTCGTTCACATGATCAGCATGACCGCTGCCGAGACTGCCCTCCTGGCCTCCGGGGCCATGGCCGAGGCGGGCCTGGTCGAGATTCAGTTTTCGACCGGGGTGCAGCGCCTCGCCATGTGGCCGATCAACATCGACTCCGGTGGCTTAACCTGGCGCGGCATCGGCGACGTGGTGCGCATCCCCGCGACCAAGCACGCCGCCGACTCCGCCGGCGACTCGGTCACCCTCGAAGTCACTGCCGCCAGTGCTGCGCTCGTCGCGCTGTGCTCCGGGCCGTCCTACACCTGGCGCGGCAAGCGCGTGCAGTTCCTCACGCAATTCATGACCGCGAACTTTGAGCAAGTCGGCGTGCCGCGCCCCTTCTGGACTGGCGTGATGGTCGGCATCGGCGGGCGTGCCGAACCAGGGCAGGACGGGGCCGTGAACGCCGTCCTGTCGATCGACCTCGCCCCGCTCGGCATGTCGCGTGCGCGCACTGCCGAGGGCATCCGCTGGACTGCCGCGCAGCACCGATCGCGCTACCCGGCCGACGCGGGCCTTGATGGGCTGGCAGCGATGCTGGAACAGACCTCCTGGCTGTCCCGCGAGTACCAGCAGTCCCAGGCATGAACACGATGATCACCCACACCGCCCACACCACCCGCAACGCCGCACTGGCCGACTTCCTGACCAGGTGGAGCAAGGACGGGCGCTTTTCCTGGACCGAGCGCCACTGCTGTCACATGCCCGCTGCGTGGGTCCGCGAAGCCGAGGTCGGCATGGTCGATATGCCGCGCACCGACTCGGCGCGCGCCGCAGTGCGCACCGTGGCCGCGCATGGGGATCTGGTCGGCGCGGTGTCGCATGTCATCGGCCGCCCGGCGCTCGCTGCTGCCGAAGCCCAGCCCGGTGACGTGGTGGCGTTCGACGCTGGCCCGCTCGGGCTTGTCGGCACAGTGGGCATCGCCATCGGCTCCGGCTTCGTGGCGGTCTGTGGTGGAGAGACGATCACGCTGCACCTGCTCGCCGATGCGCGGGCGTGCTGGAGGATCGCATGATCCGCCGCATCCTCCCCTCGGCGCTGCTGGCCGCCGGGCTGCTGTTGCACGCGACCCCTGCTGCCGCTGATCCCATCACCGCCATTGTCGCGATCGCCCAGGTGGTCGCCGTGTCCGGCACCACCGCCATGATTGCCGGTGTGGCCCTGACGACCATCGCCACCTATGCCGCGCTCGGCGCTGCGCTGGTCGGTGGTGTGCTCGCTCGCAAGAAAGCCAAGGAGGCCGCCCGCGCTGCCCGCAACGCCACCCGCGAAGCGATGCAAGAGCGCACGATCGTGATGCAGTCGTCCGAGCCTGTGCCCCGGGTGATCTACGGACGCTGTGCCGTCGGCGGGGATGTGATCGATCGGTTCTCATCCCCGAAAACCTACCTCGCCGATGGCGGCGTGATGAAGACCCGGCCGGACGCGCTGCAGCATATCGTCATCGCTGTGGCGCACCACCAGTGCCAGGCGCTCTACCGCATCCACCTCGGTGGCCAGTGGTACACCGTGCCGGTCGGTGGAGGCTGGCTCGGTGATCCGTCGCTCGAACAAAAGCGCGCCGCGACCGTCACCCGCTCCACCGTCTTCCCAGTTTCCGGCTCGGCCATCATCGCGCTGCCGGACCCTGCTGCCACGCTGTCCGTGGTGTCGATCACGCGGGACTCCGGGGGCAGTCTCGGCACCGAGACCGCGCCGACCGGGTGGACCGTCTCCGGTGCCACCATCTCCGGCGTGCCCGCCGGAACGTGGGATGTCACCTGCCAGATCACCGCCAACCGCTCGACCGTGCGCGTCGAGTTCATGACCGGGGCCGTTACCCAGACCGTCAATCCCTACCTGACCGGGATCAACGCCGCCCGCTGGCCCGCATCGAAGCGCCTGCAGGGCATCGCCTACGTCGTGCTCACGCTCGACCTCGACGACGCACAATTCCAAGGCGGTCTTCCCTCTGACTTGTCCTTCGACATCTCGGGGCGCATGGTGCTTGACCCCCAGACCAACGTGACCGCCTGGAGCGACAACACCGCCCTGTGCGTGTACGACTGGCTGCGCTCCGAGTGGGGCTACAGCCTCGCCGTGGCCGACATCGACACCGCCTCCGTGATCGCTGCCGCGAATTCCTGCGACGCCATCGTCGGGCGTCCGATGAGCACCGATTCCGTGGCGACAGGCCGATTTTCGGTGTGCAACGGCTCTTTCCGCGTGTCCGATGACCGAGCTTCGATCCTGTCCGAGCTGACCGAAAACATGGGCGGCTTCGCTTCGCCGGGCGCGGTCTGGACGGTCAGCGCGGGCGCGTGGACATCCTCGGTCATGTCGCTGTCCGACGCTGACGCGATGGCGCCCATCCAGATCGTGCGCCAGTCCGCGCCCCATGATGAGGCGTTCAACAGCGCGCGCGCCTCGATCGTCCGCGCTGGCAAGCGCGAGCCCAGCGACGTGGACCCCTACCAAGCCATGTCCTACGTCACCGCCGACGGTGGCGCCGAGTGGCAGACCTTCAGCTTCCCGTTCTGCTCAGACCCAGGCCAGGCGCGCCACCTGATGCGCGTGTTCGTCGAGCAGGCCCGCGCCGGGATGATCATCCAGTACACCGGTGGCATGCGCCTGTGGCCGCTGCAGCCCGGTGACCGGGTGACGATCACCGCCGACGATTACATCGCGGTCTGGGGCGCCCCAGGCAAGACCTTCCGCGTCCTCGATCGCCAGTGGGCACCCGGTCAGCCGGTGTCGCTGACGCTGCAGGAGGATGTCGCCAGCACCTACGACAGCGCCGATGCAACGGACCCGGACCCTGCGCCGAACACCTCACTGCCGTCGCCCCGCCTTGTCGATGTCCCTTCCGGGCTGGTCGCGTCGAGCGGCACCGCCACGCTGCTGCAGATGCAGGATGGCACCATCGTCCCACGGGTGCGCATGACCTGGAACGCGCCTGTCACGCTCTACATGCAGTCGGCGGGAGCCTCCACCGAACTCCGCTGGCGCAGCGTCACCGACACCGCATGGCAGACCGAGCGCCTGCCCCGCGATGCCGCCTCGGCCATGATTGGCGGCGTGCAGGATCTGGACATGCTCGTGATCGAGCTGCGCCACATCAACACCGTCGGCGTCGAATCCCAGTGGGTCACGATCGCCCACCGCGTCATCGGCAAGAGCGC
>JBEEMX010000234.1:0-5643 GCA_041192465.1 Pseudomonadota bacterium
TTCGCCGACTGCACCGCCAGTTCACGCATGCGCTGCAGCGATTCACCGATCTTGCCGAGCGCACCTTCTGCCGTCTGCGCCAGCGAGATCGCATCGTTGGCGTTTCGGCCTGCCACGTTCATGCCACGGACCTGCGACGTCATGCGCTCGGCAATGGCCAGACCAGCAGCATCGTCCTTTGCCGAGTTGATGCGCAGACCGGTGGACAGGCGCTGCATCGACGTGCTGTGCGAGAGGCTGGTCGCTGCCAGGGCGCGCTGAGACGTCAGCGAAGACATGTTGGTGTTGATGGTCGAGGCCATGGTGAACTCCATCCAAAAGCTTTAGCGAGCACCACAGTGGATGCGCATGATCAACCCGCGACGGGCACGTCCGGGTCATGCACTGGTTATCGTGCGCACACCGCGCAACCTTGAGAGAGAAGGGCAAAAAAATCCTCCTACTTCAGGCACTTCGGCTGCAGCAGAAAGTGGCTGCACACCGCACAGGCAACGCGCCAGACCCGTACTTTGTCAACAACAAAACCGTTTGGTACCAACCCGAATCCGTCAAACACCCCTTGAAGTGATAAAACACGGGCGCTGAGACAACGGAGACCTATTCATGCTGAACATCGTCGTGGCCCGTCGGGGAGAAGAGGTGCGCTGGATCGATGACCTGCCCGAACACTGCCGCGTGACGGTCTACACCGACGATGCCTCCCACGGCACGCCACTGGATGTGACGCGGCACATCGAGCTGGTGCGCCTGCCCGGGCTGCACAGTGTCGGCGAGCTGTACTTGGCGCACCTGAAGGGCCAGGCGCGCGGCGCGGCCGAAGCCGAGTCCTTCACGGTGTTCTGCCCAGGTGATCCGCTGGCTGTGTGCCCGGATTTCTTCGCGTTGCTGGAAGTTTCGGCGCTCTGGGGCGACGTGCAGCCCCTGTCCCAATCAGCACCTGCCGGTGCCAGCGCCACGCAGACCCGCGACTGGCTCGCCGAGCTGCCTGTCACGCCGGTGCATTTCGACCTGCGCAGCTGGGCACCGCTGGGCACGTTCGACAAGACGATGTACCGTGCGCAGCAACGCTACCGTCAGAACCACCAGCTACCGGACCACCGCCACCCCGGCATGCATTTCTTCGAGTCTTGCCAACTGGGTGTGCTGGCGCAGGCCGTCGGCGCGCATGATCTGGGGGTGCGTGACAGCGGTTTGCTGTTTGCCGTGCGGCAATCGTGCATCACCGACTGGCTGGCAACGCACAGCCCGGCGCTGCTGCAGGTGAGCACGTGGCTGCGACAAGATCCGTCGCACGGGCGGATCTGGGACCAGTTCTGGCTACACCTGTTCGGCCTGCCCTTCGTGCGTCTCGGTGCGCTGTCGCATCCGGATGCCATGTCCGGCGACGAGGAAGAGCAGCCCGAAGATTTTTCGCTCAGCCGCGCGCTCGCCACCATCGATGACACGCTGGCACGTCTGGCACCGCCACCGCTGGCCAACCGCAGCAACCAGCCCTCGGCACTGCAGGTGGCCCGCGCCATCGCAGCCGCACAGGCACGGCGCGCACCCAAACCATCCGCCGAAGCACAACAGGAACTGACGGAATTGTCCGAGCGGGCAGCGCAGGCTTTCCGCATGGGCGACCTGCAGTACGCAGCCTCCTGCGCACGGCTCGCGCTGAAACAAGCGGCAAATCACACGGCAAGCCGGTTCACGCTGGCAATGGCGCTGGCAGCGCAAGGAAACCGCGAAGAAGCACTGGAACAGTTCGAACGCCTGTTGCAGGCCGATACGCAGGTGCCGGACCGGATCCGTGTGCCAGACCGCACGACCGCGCCCACCCGACCCCAGTGATCCGTGCAAACGTGCCATCCGAGGATGACACGCTGTAGGAATTTGCCTGACGCGCTACAAGAGTTTCGGGGACGGCAGGCACGGAAGAGGGCTGATGTTCCCGCCCAGTTCATGTCATCAGAATCGACTCCATCGACAACGCCTCGCCGACCTCCCTGAGGCAGCGAAGCCCACCCAGACCGACAGGAGCCCGACATGAACACCGAACAGATCCTCTCCGAAATCCGCGAAGCCAATCTGTCCTACATGATGCTGGCACAGAGCCTGATCCGCGCCGACCGCGAACAGGCGCTGTTCCGCCTGGGTGTGTCAGAAGAAACCGCCGCCATCCTGGAAATGCTGTCACCGGCCCAGATGCTCAAGATCGCCGCCGGCAACACGCTGCTGTGCCGCATGCGTGTCGATGACGATCTGGTGTGGAGCCTGCTGACCAACCACGGCAAGAGCGCAGCCAACGACGGTGTCTCCCGCCTGCACGCCTGCATCTTGATGGCCGGCCGCCACCAAGAAGCCGCCTGAATCCAGCCGGGGAGAACACCATGAAATGCAAGAGCATCCTGACCGAAGCCCGTCAGATCGAACGCGCGGTCACGCTCATCAAGCTGGGCGCCCGCTTGCAGGTACTGGAGTCGGAGACCGACCTGTCCTACGAGCGCCTGCTGCGCCTGTACAAGGAAGTCGCCGGCAAGTCGCCGAGCAAGGGCCAGTTGCCCTTCTCCACCGACTGGTTCATGACGTGGCAGCCCAACATCCACGCGTCGCTGTTCCTCAACACCCATGAATACCTGAACAAGGTGGCTGAACTCGAAGAGATCGACACCGTGATCAAGGCGTATCAGCTCTATCTGGAGCAGACCCAGGCCCAGAATCTGGAGCCGCTGCTCTCCGTCACCCGCGCTTGGCGCCTGGTGAAATTCGTCGATAACGGCATGCTCACGATGACAAAATGCTCCAAGTGCGGCGGCCATTTCGTTACCCATCCACACGAGATCGCCAAGCATTTCATCTGCGGCCTGTGCAACCCGCCAGCACGCGCTGGCAAGGGCAAGGCCAGCGGATCGCTGCAACTGCATTGACCACCAGATAACCCGCACCATCCCCCTTCTCTCCTGAATTCCCCACACCACTCCTGGTGTTTCATGCGGACCCCAAGGCGCAAGCCGGGGTCCGTTTTCTTTTGCACGCACCAAGGCGACCGACCATCCATCTGCATTCGCCTGAACAGTGCCAGATCAGGCCCCCACACCCGGCCTTATCCAAGAGACACCGGGACTAAAGTACCTGAGCCACCAATTCCAGCGGCAGCCCGATTACGTCCCTTCACCTTCGAGGACAAGATGAGCGCATATTTCAACGGCCTCAACGAGAAGCTTTTTCATACGCTACCGTTGCAGGCACGCAGCGTACTGGAACTGGGGTGCGCAAATGGGCGCCTGGGGGCCAAGTACAAGGAAAACAATCCGGCGACCCGATGGACCGGCGTGGAAATCTCGGCCGATGCAGCCCGTGCGGCAGCACAACACCTGGACGAAGTCCATGTCCTGGATGTGGAGTCCAAGGACTTTTCCGGTTTGCCCGGAAAGTACGACCTTGTCATCATGGGCGATCTGCTGGAGCACACGAAACATCCCGAGCGCCTGCTGGAGCGGCTATTTGACATGACAACAGCCGATGCCAGCATGGTCATCTGCCTGCCCAACATGGGCCACATGTCCGTTCTGCACCGATTGCTGGCTGCAGACATCTCGTACGACGACGCAGGGTTGCTGGACAGCACCCATCTCCGGTTCTATTCAGCCTCCTCGGCATTCAAGCTGCTGCTCGACGCTGGATGGCTGCCTGATTTGCAGGATACCTATGATGTCCCCATCCCGGAAAACACGACCAATCGCCTGGTACTGATGGCCGCAGAGTCGCTGGGTGTCCCCATCGAAACAGCCATTCGAAATTTCTCCACTTACCAGATGATCATCCAATGCGCCAAATGGCCGATGGATGACATCTCGAACATGGAAGAACCCGCCAGGTTCTCCGTGATCGTGCCAGTCACACGCCCATGGCAGCATGAACTGAATATCCAGCGTTCACCAGGGCTGGCAGAAGTCGGTGCCGACATCATCACGGTATCGAACGCGAAGAATGCCGCGGATGCTTACCAGCAAGGGCGGAAACTAGCCCGGCACCCTTGGACCATCCTCGCGCACCAAGATGTATATTTCCCCACAGGAACAGGTTTTTCGATCGCCAAGCAACTGGGACGGCTGACCAAGGCGCAGAAGACCCACGCACCGGTCGGATTTGCAGGCATCGCGTTCAACCCCTCCGGCAACACCCATCGCCATGCCGGTCTGGTGATCGACCGGACGCGCCTGTTCGACCATCCGGGCTCGGATGCCGCCGTGTCTCTCGATGAATTCGCCGTGGCCCTGCACCGTGACTTGGGCGCCTGCATCGACCCCACGCTGGGGTGGCACCTGTGGGCGACCGATCTGTGCCTGCAACAAGCCGGGACCATCCTGCGCGTGCCGCTGTTCCACAACTCCACGACCGGCCACCTTCTCCCGCCAGAGTTCACGCAGAGCGCACAACATCTGTCCAGGAAGTATCCGGAGTACTCCGCCATACCGACCCTGTGCAGCACCATTCGCCCACCCGCATTTGGCCAGAACGCCCCCATTCCAGCATGAATACCCACCAGTCAACCCAAGAAAAAACCCAGCCGACGCACATCAATCTGTGCATCATGCAGCCTCCTGGTTATATTCACTCGCTCGGATTGCTGGATCCGGCTCGGTATTTCAGGCATCAACTGCGCAAGGCAGGCGCCAGCGTCAGCCTCACGAAGAACCGACTGCGGCACGGTGCGATCAATCTCGTCTTCGGCGCACACCTTGACTTTGACCCGGCACAGCGCCAGCGCCACACCTGCATCTTCGTCAATCTGGAGCAGCTTGGAGCGGGTGGCGCCAAGGTTTCGGACAATTACCTGAAACTGCTGCGCCACTCTGCCGTGATCGATTACCACCCGGACAACCTCGCGGCCTACACGGACTACCCGGAAGATGTCCCCATCGCACCCTTCGTGCATGCGCCCTATCTGGAATCCGGTGCGGAACAGCCCCTGCTGCCGCTCAATCAGCGGCCCATCGATCTGCTCTTTTTCGGATCCATGAACGAGCGCCGCAGCCAGCTCATCGAGCGCATTGAGCGACAGGGCCGCTCGGTGAGCGTGTTCGATCACCCGATCTATGGTGCCGAGCGGGACCATTACATCCGGAATGCCAAAGCGGTCCTGAATTGTCACTTCTATGCATCGAGCCGTTTCGAGCAGGTTCGGGTATCACACTGCCTGAGCCTTGGAACTCCGGTGGTGTCCGAGCGCAAGCCCCACACCGACCCGGCGAATTGCTATGAAGAAGCAGTGTCCTGGTTTTCCGATGACACGCTGGAGTCCTTCTTCTCCCACACGTTCGGCAGCCCTGACTGGTTACGGCAGGCACAGAATCAACTGACCCATTTCAAGCAACTGGACGCCACCGAACAATTTGCCGACATCCTGGAGTTTGCCCAAGGCTACCACCTGGGCCATTCGCGGCACATCGCATCGGATGCGTGGGAACCTGTGCGCCTGAACCTTGGATCGGGAAAAGACTACAAGCCCGGCTGGCTGAACGTGGACATCCTCGCCCGCGCCGAACCCGATCTGGTGCTGGACCTGAGCCAGAAAATGCAACTCCCCATGGCCATCGACAGCCCCACCTGCGGCACGGTGCGGCTGCGCCGGGGTCAGTTCGAGAAAATCTATGCCAA
>JBEEMX010000235.1:0-5633 GCA_041192465.1 Pseudomonadota bacterium
GTGGCCGCCGAGCGCGCCCTTGCGCCAGTAGAACAGCGCAATCGCCAGCGCCACGATCAGCAGCAGCGAGCCGCCGTAGGGAATGATCCACTGGTTGCGCACCTGCCGCCATGCCTCGCCAGCGGTCGTGCGGCGGGCGCCGGGGTACTGCACCTGTGACTGGATCAGCACGCCCTTCTCGGCGCCGGGCAGCGACGAATAGCCGGGCACGGTGCCGCTGTCCCGGGCGGCGCGCCAGACGGTGGCCTTGTTGTCCTGGGGGCTGCTGGCCGCAGCCGAGGCCTTCGCGGCGACCGGGGCCGATGCCGCGTCGCTCGACTGCGCCCCCGCCGCACCGCCGAGGAGGAGCAGCGCGACGAGCATCAGGTGGCGGATCAGCTTGGACATCACGCCGCTCCTCACGGCCGCGCCGGGGCGCGGACGTACTCGTTCTGGTTCTGGTTGCGGGCCTTGATCTGCGCTTCCCACGCGGCCTTGTCGCCGGCGGCGTAGGGCGCCTGATCGGGCTGCTTGGCGCGCAACTCCTGCGTGCGCTCGCTGCAGCCGGTGAGCGCGGCGGTCAGGGCCACGGCCGAGGCCAGGGCGGTCAGGGTGTGGCGGGTGCTCATGACTTCGCGGCCTCTGGCTTGGCTTCCGGCTTGCCGTAGGCGGTGCCCCAGCCCCAGACCTCGCTGCCCTTGCCGCGCTGCACGACGCGGGTGCGGAAGATGTCCGCCACCACATCGCCATCGCCGCCCAGCAGCGCCTTGGTCGAGCACTGTTCGGCGCACGCTGGCAGCTTCCCCTCGGCCAGCCGGTTGCGGCCGTACTTCTCGTACTCGGCCTGGCTGGTGTTCTCTTCCGGCCCGCCGGCGCAGAAGGTGCATTTGTCCATCTTGCCGCGCAGGCCGAAGGTGCCGTTGCTCGGGAACTGCGGCGCGCCGAACGGGCAGGCGTAGGAGCAGTAGCCGCAGCCGATGCACACGTCCTTGTCGTGCAGCACCACCCCCTCGTCGGTGCGGTAGAAGCAGTCCACCGGGCAGACCGACATGCACGGCGCGTCCGAGCAGTGCATGCAAGCCACCGAGATCGACTTCTCGCCGGGGATGCCGTCGTTGAGCGTGACCACCCGGCGCCGGTTGACACCCCAGGGGACATCGTGCTCGGCCTTGCAGGCGGTGACGCAGCCGTTGCACTCGATGCAGCGTTCCGAGTCGCAGATGAATTTCATTCGGGCCATGTGGGTGCTCCGTTCAGGCGACTGTTCAAGCCGCTTTTTCGACCTGGCAGACCGTGGTCTTGGTCTCTTGCATCATCGTCACGCTGTCGTAGCCGTAGGTCGTGCCGGTGTTGACGGCTTCGCCACGCACCACCGGCATCGCGCCGTCGGGGTAGTACGCGGCCATGTCGGCCCCGCCCCAGCGGCCCGAGAAGTGGAAGGGCATGAACACCGTTTCCGCATCGACCCGCTCCGTGACCAGCGCCTTCATCCGCATCCCCTTGAATTCAGGTACCGCGGCCATCGGCGGGGTCTTCACCCACACCCAGTCGCCGTTGCGGATGCCGCGGTCGTTGGCGGCCTTCGGGTTCAGCTCGATGAACATGTCCTGCTGCAGCTCGGCCAGCCACGGGTTCGAGCGTGTCTCCTCGCCGCCGCCCTCGTACTCGACCAGTCGGCCCGAGGTCATGATCAGCGGGAAGGTCTTGCCGATGTCCTTGTTCTTCTCCTGCACCGACTTGTAGAGGGTGGGCAGCCGCCAGAACGCTTTCTTGTCGTCATGCGTCGGGTACTTGGCGACCAGATCGGGACGGGTGGAGTAGAGCGGCTCACGGTGCTGCGGGATCGGATCGGGGAAGTTCCAGACCACGGCGCGCGCCTTGGCGTTGCCGAAGGGGTGGCAGCCGTGGACCTTCATCGCCACACGGATGATGCCGCCCGACGAGTCTGTCTTCCAGTTCTTGCCCTCGGCGGCCGTCTTTTCGGATTCGGTCAGGTCGTCCCACCAGCCGAGTTTCTTCAGCAGCAGGTGGTCGAACTCCGGGTAACCGGTGGTCAGGTCGGCGCCCAGCGAGTGCGAACCATCGGCGGCCAGCAGCGAGGTTCCATCGCGCTCGACGCCGAAGTTGGCGCGGAAGTTGCCGCCGCCATCCATGACGTGCTTGCTGTTGTCGTAGAGGTTGGACGAGCCGGGGTGCTTCAGTTCCGGCGTGCCGTAGCAGGGCCAGGGCAGTCCGAAATAGTCGCCGTCCAGCACGTAGCCGGTTTCCTTGTCGATGCCGCCCTTGGCCTTCAGCGTCTTCACGTCGAAGACCTGCATGTTGCGCATGTGGGCTTTCAGGCGCTCTGGGCTCTGGCCGGTGTAGCCGATGGTCCAGACGCTGCGGTTGATCTCGCGCAGGATGGACTCGGGTTCCGGCTCCGGCAGGCTGGACTTGCCGGGCACCATCTTGAAGTTCTTGACCAGTTCCGCGCCGAAGCCGAGTTTTTCGGCCAGCTGGAACATGATCATGTGGTCCGAGCGCGATTCCCACAGCGGGTCGATCACCTTCTCGCGCCACTGGATCGAGCGGTTGGATGCCGTGACCGAGCCACTGGTCTCGAATTGCGTACACGCGGGCAGCAGGTAGACGGCGCGGTTGGCGTTCAGGTCGTCCTTGTTGCCGGGCATCGCGGCCATCGCGGCGGTGGCACTCGGGAACGGGTCGATGACGACAAGCAGGTCGAGCTTGTCCATCGCCTTCTTCATCTCCAGACCGCGGGTCTGCGAGTTCGGCGCGTGGCCCCAGAAGACGAGTCCGCGCAGGTTGCTGTCCTGGTCGATCAGCTCGTTCTTCTCCAGCACGCCGTCGATCCAGCGCGAGACCGTCATGCCGGACTTGGTCATCATGCCGGGCGCGTACTGCTTCTTGATCCACTCGTAATCGACGCCCCAGGTCTTGGCGAAGTGCTTCCACGCGCCCTCGGCCAAGCCGTAGTAACCGGGCAGCGAATCGGGGTTCGGCCCCACGTCGGTGGCGCCCTGCACGTTGTCGTGGCCGCGGAAGATGTTGGTGCCACCGCCGGACTTGCCGACGTTGCCCAGCGCCAGTTGCAGCAGGCACGACGCCCGCACGATCGCGTTGCCGATGGTGTGCTGCGTCTGGCCCATGCACCAGACGATGGTGCCGGGGCGGTTGTCGGCGAGTGTCTTGGCCACCTGGAAGCAGGTTGCCTCATCGACGCCGCAGGCTTCCTGCACCTTGTCCGGCGTCCATTTGCTCAGGCACTCCTCGCGCACCTTCTCCATGCCCCAGACACGGTCCTCGATGTATTTCTTGTCTTCCCAGCCGTTCTTGAAGATGTGGTGCATCACGCCGAACAGGAAGGGGATGTCCGAGCCCGAGCGGATCCGCACGTACTGGTCGGCCTTCGCGGCGGTGCGGGTGAAGCGCGGATCGACCACGATCATCTTGCAGCCCGTCTCCTTGGCGTGGAGCATGTGCAGCATCGACACCGGGTGCGCTTCCGCCGCGTTCGAGCCGATGTAGATCGCCGACCGCGCGTTCTGCATGTCGTTGTAGGAGTTGGTCATCGCGCCATACCCCCACGTATTGGCCACGCCTGCGACCGTGGTGGAGTGGCAGATGCGCGCCTGGTGGTCGGTGTTGTTGCTGCCCCAGAAACTGATCCACTTGCGCAGCAGATACGCCTGTTCGTTGTTGTGCTTGCTGGATCCGACGACGAACAGCGAATCCGGGCCGCTCTGTTTCTTCAGCTCCAGCATCTTCGCGCTGATTTCATTCAGCGCCTCGTCCCAGGAAATGCGCTTGTATTTGCCGTCCACCAGCTTCATCGGGTATTTGAGCCGGTATTCGCCATGGCCGTGCTCGCGCAGCGCGGCGCCCTTCGCACAGTGCGCGCCCATGTTGATCGGCGAATCGAACACCGGCTCCTGGCGTGTCCAGACGCCGTTTTCCACCACAGCGTCCACCGCGCAGCCCACCGAGCAGTGGCCGCAGACGGTGCGCTTGACCTCGACCTTCTTGCCGCTGCCGGCCGCTGCGGACGCCGGATCGGCCGCCTCGACGCGCTTGACCAGCGTCAGTTGCGACGCGGCCAGCCCGACGCCGACGCCCATGCCCGAGCGGCGCAGAAAGGAGCGGCGGTCGATCGTCGGGATGGCTCGGCCGATGCCGCGGGCCAGGCTGGACACGAGGGGGGAGGGCGAGTCCGCCGAGGGGTGGGCGGTGGCGCGGCGGGTGAGCAGCATGGGGGTGTCTCCTCGGATCCTCAGACCTTGGCGGTCTGGT
The DNA here is from genome assembly GCA_041192465.1 of Pseudomonadota bacterium. Taxonomy (GTDB): domain Bacteria; phylum Pseudomonadota; class Gammaproteobacteria; order Burkholderiales; family Burkholderiaceae_C; genus Sphaerotilus. The sequence goes on from JBEEMX010000235.1 coordinate 4,270, forward strand.
AATAGCGCCGGATGTGTTCGGTCAACTGGTAGCCGCCGGTGGGGATGTCCGGGGCGGGCTTGGGGTGTGCGGTGGCTTGCGGCAGCGTGGGGGCGACGGGCAGCACCGCGGCGACTGCGGCCAGCGCGCCGACCGTGCCGGCGCCGGCGAAGACCCGGCGGCGGGTCAGCTTGGAGGGGGTGGACTGGCTCATCGAATGCGCTCCGCAGCGTGGACAGCAGCCATTAGGTTGCGGTTATGCACGCCCGGCAATAAGGGCGACTCCCTAGATTGATGCGACAGTTTGTCGCGCCGCAAAAGGCAATTTGTCGGCGTTGCGGCGGGGTGCGTGGAAAAGGAGTTTGTCAGGTGTTTCGATATAGGTTTTTACCGGGCGGCGCGTAGACTGCAGCGCAATGACCGAGATATTCCTGACCCCGACGCAACTCCGCGTGGCCGTGGTGATCGAGCGGCAGCGCCAGCCCAGCCGCTGGGAGGACTGGCGCTTCGCCGTGGCCGACGTGGCGCTGGACGATGGCCGCTTTGGGGACGCGCCGCGTCTGCTGCGCGACGACGGGCAGACGGCGCAGTTCCTGTTTCCCGGCCTGCCGGTCGAGCTGCGCCGCGACGAGGGCGAGGGCTACCACCTCAACCTGACCTCGGGCGCGCCGGTCTGGTTCGTGATGTGGCGCATCGGCGAGGACGACCCGTCACGCGCCTGGCCCGAGCGCGTCACCTTGTCGTACAACGAGGCCGGCCGGCTGCTCGACGCGCAGGAGCGGGTGGACAACCGGCCGCTCCCCCCCGAGGTGTGTGCGTGGCTGCAGGGCTACACCGACGACCACTACCGGCCCGAGCCGAAGAAGCGCCGCCGTCCGGTGTCCTTCGTCGCGCCGGACCAGCGCGATTGACCGGGGTTGACCATGGCGATGGACCGAGAACCCGAAGGCGGCTTCCTGTCGCGCTGGTCGCGGCGCAAGGCGCAGGTGAGGCAGGGCATCCCGGTGGTCGAGGCGTTGCCAGTCCCGGTGGTCACGCCCGCTCCGCTGGTTCAGCCGGTGGTGCCCGCCACGCGACCGGAGCCGGTTCTGCCCGCGCCAACATTGGCCGACGCCGCGCAGCTCACCCCCGCCTCCGACTTCACCCGCTTCGTCGCCCGCGGCGTCGATCCGTCGGTGAAGAATGCCGCGCTGAAGACGCTGTTCACCGACCCGCATTTCAACGTGATGGACGGCCTCGACACCTACATCGAGGACTACGGCCTGCCCGACCCACTGCCGCTGGCCATGCTGCGCCAGATGACCGGGGCGCGGATGCTGGGCCTGTTCACTGAAGAACCCGAAGAGAACGAAGAGAAACTTGTCGATGAAAACGCTGCTGTGCGA
>JBEEMX010000236.1:0-5632 GCA_041192465.1 Pseudomonadota bacterium
GCGTGCCCGCGCCGCTCGCTGCAGCGCGCTGGTGCTGACGCTGGATCTGCAGGTCATCGGCCAGCGCCACAAGGACCTCAAGAACGGCCTGACCGCCCCGCCGCGCCCGACGCTGAAGAACATCGTCAACCTGATGACCAAGCCGCGCTGGTGCCTGGGGATGGCCGGCACGCAGCGCCACACCTTCCGCAACCTCGTCGGCCATGTGAAGGGCGTCAGCGACATGCGCTCGCTGTCGGCGTGGACCAACGAGCAGTTCGACCCGCGGCTGTCGTGGGCCGACGTGGCGTGGGTGAAGGAACGCTGGGGCGGCAAGCTGATCCTGAAGGGGATCCAGGATGTCGAGGATGCGCGGCTCGCGGTCGCCAGCGGCGCCGACGCCATCGTGGTCAGCAACCACGGCGGCCGGCAGCTCGACGGTGCGCAGGCCAGCATCGACGCGCTGCCCGCCATCGTCGAGGCGGTCGGCTCGCAGATCGAGGTCTGGATGGACGGTGGCATCCGCAGCGGCCAGGACGTGCTCAAGGCGTGGGCCCTCGGTGCGCGCGGCACGATGATCGGCCGTGCCATGGTCTACGGGCTGGGCGCGATGGGCGAGGCGGGTGTCACCAAGGCGCTGCAGATCCTGCACAAGGAACTTGACGTGACGATGGCGTTCACTGGCCACACCCAACTCGTGCAGGTGGAGCGCAGCATCCTCGTCCCCGGTACGATTCCGCGGTAACTATTGGTTTCTGGCGGCTGAGTCCCACGGGGGTCTGAACACGGGCTGAACGCCTCGGTAGCATCGACTGCAGTCGATCCTGTTCCGCTCCGTTTGCCCGTGTGAGTCCGTCCGTGCCCTTTGCCACCTCCATCGAAGACCTGCGCTGCCAGGCGCAGCGCCGCATCCCGCGCATGTTCTACGACTACGTGGACGCGGGTTCATGGACCGAGGGCACCTACCGCGCCAACACCGAGCGACTGCGCGACATCCGCCTCTGCCAGCGCGTGGCGGTCAACCTGGACGGCCGCCATGTGCGCTCGACGATGCTGGGGCAGCCGGTGGCCTTGCCGGTGGCGCTCGGGCCGGCGGGGCTGGCCGGGATGCTGCACCCGGACGGCGAGATCCACGCTGCACGCGCTGCCGAAGCCTTCGGTGTGCCCTTCGCGCTGTCCACGATGAGCATTTGCTCGATCGAGGATGTGGCCGCGGCCACCCAGAAACCCTTCTGGTTCCAGCTCTACTTGCTGCGTGATCGGGGCTTCTCGGCCAGCCTGATCGAGCGGGCGAAGGCGGCACGCTGTTCGGCGCTGATCCTCACGCTGGACGCCCCCGTGCTCGGCCGGCGCTACAAGGACGTGCGCAACGGCTTGAACACGGCGCAGCAGTGGTACCGGCCGCGGATGCTGCTGGACTTTGTGTCCCATCCGCGCTGGTGCCGGGACATGCTGAGGACGCCGCGGCGCGGCTTCGGCAACATTGCCGGCCACGCACCGGGGACCAGCGGCAACGCAAGGATGTCGGACTGGAAAGACCTGGAAGTCGATTGCAGCCTGACCTGGGACGACATCGAGTGGGTGCGCCGCCAGTGGGACGGGCCGCTCATCCTGAAAGGGCTGATGGACCCGACCGACGCCCGCCGTGCCGCGGAGATGGGCGTGGCCGCCATTGTTGTCTCCAACCACGGCGGCCGGCAGCTCGACGGCAGCTCGACCACCATCGACACGTTGCCGCGCATGGTCGAGGCGGTGCGCGCCGTGCCGGGCGGGCGCACCGAGGTCTGGATGGACAGCGGCATCCGCAGCGGGCAGGACGTGCTCAAGGCGCTGGCCCTCGGCGCACAAGCCGTGCTGATCGGCCGCGCCTACCTCTACGGTCTCGCCGCACAGGGCCAGGCGGGCGTGACACGCTGTCTGGAAATCCTGTCGGAGGATCTGGAGCTGTCGATGGCGATGTGCGGCCACGTGCGCGTGGGCACACTCGACCGCAGCGTGCTGGTGCCCGAGACCTGCCCGACCTGAGCGGCACCACCCGCGCTGCCAACAGCGCAGCGAAACCCGGTTTTCTCCACCGCTGACCGCCATGGCTTCGGCGCCAGACTCGCAGGAATCCTGCCGCGAGTCCGCCCGCCATGTCCGCACTGAGTCGCCCTGTCGCCACTGTTGTTCCGCCCGCATCCCTGGCCGTGGCGGACACCACCGGCGTGCCGGCCGCCGGCCGCACGGCGCTGGCACTGCAGGCCCTGCTGCTGGACTGCACCACCTTCGACGCGGGCTGCACCGTCCTCGTGCGCGCATGGGCACAGCGCCTCGGCTTCGACCGGGTGTCGATGGCCCTGGCGGACCACGGCACGCTGCGGCTGGCCGCCGTGTCCGACGGGTCGGACCCGCTGGCGGCCACCCCGACACAGGCCCTGCTGCTGGCGGCCCTGGGCGAGACGGTCGATCAGCAGGCCGGTGTGGTCTGGCCGGAGCCGCGTGGCCCGTCGGGTGTGCCGCGCATCACGCGGGCGCACCGGGCGCTGGTGCCGTCGCGGGGCGATTCGGTCGTCGGCGTGCCGCTGGTGGTGCGTGCAACGGTGCTGGGGGCGTTGTGCTGCGAACGGCACGGCGGGGTGCCGGTCGATCCGGCGGAACTGGCGGTGCTGGAACAACTGGCCTGTTGCCTCGCGCCGGTGCTGGCGCTGCTGCGCGACCGCGAGCGGCCATGGCACCAGCGCCTGCGCACGGCGGCGACCACCCGCACCGCCCCCTGGCGGCGCGTCCCGCTGGCGGCGGCGGTGGGGCTGGCGGTGGCCGTGCTGGCGTGGCCGGCGGAGGTGTACCTGGGCGGACAGGCGCGGCTCGAAGGTGCCGTGCAGCGCGTGCTGTCGGTGCCGGCGGACGGCTTCGTGCAGCAGGTCCACGCCCGGCCCGGCGACAGCGTGCGGGCCGGCCAGGTGCTGGTGGAGCTGGCGGACCAGGACCTGCAGCTCGAACGCCAGCGCTGGCAGAGCCAGCTCGCCCAGCACCAGGACGCCTGGGCCACCGCCAACGCCCGCGCCGACCGCGCCCAGCTCGTGCAGAACCAGAGCCGCGCCGACGAGGCGCAGGCGCAGTTGGACCTGGTCGAGGCCCGGCTGCAGCGCGGCCGGCTGGTGGCGCCGTTCGACGGACTCGTCGTCCAGGGCGATCTGAGCCAGCAGCTCGGCGCCCCGGTGCGCCAGGGCGACGCGCTGATGACGCTGGCGCCGAGCGACCGCTTCCGCGTCATCGTCGAGGTGGACGAGCGCGACATCGCCCAGATCGTCCTCGGCCAGACCGGCACGGTGGCGCTCACCGCGCTGCCGTGGCAGGCGCTGCCACTGCGGGTGACGCGCGTCAGCCCGGTGGCGCGGGCGGTGGACGGGCGCAATGTGTTCGAGGTCGAGGCGGCCTTGCTGCAGCGCCCGGCCGATCTGCGGCCCGGTCTCCAGGGCCACGCCCGCATCGACGCCGGCCGCGCCGCCAATGGCTGGCGCTGGACACGCCGGCTGGTCGAGTCCGCCCGGCTGGCGCTCTGGGCGTGGTGGGGCTGACCGCATGGACGCCCCGCTGCTCAGCGCCCAATGGTTCCGCGTGGCCGGCTTGCGTCCCTTGCTGGACGCGCAGGCGACCGTGCAGCGCACGGCGGTGCGCGGTGCCGTCTGGCAGGTGCTGACCCGACCGGATGGCAGCCGCAGCGTGCGCCTGAACGCCGCGGCCTGGGGGGTGATCGGCCGCTGCGACGGCCGCCACACGCTGCAGCGCCTGTGGGAGATGACGCTGGCCGCGCTGCGCGACGACGCGCCGACGCAGGACGAACTGATCGGCCTGCTGGCCCGCCTGCACCAGTCCGGCCTGTTGAGCTTCGACCGCCCGCCCGATTTCGATGCCATGCCTTCGGCCTCCGGCACGGCGGCGGGCCGCGCCGACCACGCCGACCGGGACACCCCGCGCCAGTCGCTGCTCGCGTGGCGCTTTCCGCTCGGCTGTCCGGATGCCTGGCTCGGCCGGCTGGCCCAGTCGCTGCGCTGGCTCTTCACGCCGCTGGCGCTGCTGCTCTGGCTGCTGGGCATGGCTGCTGCGCTGCTGACCGCGTGGCCGCACGCCGCCGAGCTGTCCGCGCAACTGCGCGCCGGCTTGGGCACGCCGCGCTGGCTCGCCTGGGCCTGGCTGGCCTATCCGGTGATGAAGGTGCTGCACGAGGTGGGGCACGGGCTGGCGATCCGGCGTGCGGGCGCGCGCGTGCCGCAGTGGGGCGTGACGGTGTTGATGGGGACGCCGGTGCCGTATGTGGACGCGGGCGCCGCGGTGGCCTTGCCGAGCCGCTGGCAGCGCGCGGTGGTGGCCGCGGCGGGCATCGTGGTCGAGCTGACGCTGGTGGCGCTGGGGCTGGTGGTGGCACTGGCGGTGCAGCCGGGGGCCTTGCGCGATCTGGCGCTGGTGGTGGTGGCGATCGGCGGGTTGTCGTCGCTGCTGGTGAACGCCAATCCGCTGATGCGCTTCGACGGCTACCACCTGCTCTGCGACCTCGCCGATCTGCCGAACCTCGCGCCGCGCAGTGCGGCGCACTGGCTGCACGCGCTGCGCACCGGCGTGCTGCGGATTCCTGGGGAACCGTCGGTCGTGCCCTTGCCGGGCGAAGCGCCGTGGCTGTGGGCCTACGCGCCGGCGGCACTGGCGATGCGCTGGAGCGTGGCGCTCGGCGTGGTGCTGTGGATGGAGTCGGTGGCGCCGGTGCTGGGGGTGGTGGTGGCGCTGGGCTTTGGCTGGTCGCTGCTCGGCCAGCCGCTGCGGACGCTGGCCCGCTGGCTGGCCGGCTGGTCGCTGGCGCCGACCGAGCGCCGGCGCGCGGCCGGTGCGATCGCCGCGCTGGCGCTGCTGGTGGGCGGGCCGCTGGTGGCCGTGCCGATGCCGGATGCGGCGCTGGCGCAGGGTGTGCTGTGGCCGCCGGAGGACGCGCTGGTGCGGGCGCGCACGGCCGGTTTCGTCGAGGACGTGCTCGTGGCGGATGGCCAGACCGTGCCGGCCGGCGCGCCGCTGCTGCGGCTGCAGTCGCCCACGCTGCTGGCCGACCGCGAGCGGCTGGCCGGGCGCATCGCGGCCTTGCAGGCCGAGCGTTTCCAGGCGCTGCGGCTCGACAAGGCGCAGCTCGTCGCCACCGACCACGCGCTGCAGGCCGCCGAGGCCGATCTGGCGCAGACCGAGGAACAGCTCGCCGGGCTCACCGTGCGGGCGCAGGTCGGTGGCCGGTTCCACTTCACCGGCACCAGCACCCGCGACCTGCCGGACCGCTGGCTGGCGCGGGGGGCCTTGCTGGGGCATGTCGAGACGGGCGAGCCGGGACTCGTGCGCGTCGTGGTGGCGCAGGCGGACGCCGCGGCCATCACCGCCCACCGGGGGCCGGTGGCGGTCTGGCTGGTTGGCGCCGACACACCGCCTCAGCGCGGCACCCTGGTCGGCACGCCGTCCGGCGGTGGCGCGCCGCTGCCGAGCGCCGCGCTGGGCGAGCGCCACGGCGGAGGCATCCCGACCGATCCCGCCGATCCGCAGGGCCTGAAGCCGGCGCAGCCCGTGCTCCAGGCCGATGTGCGGCTGGAGCGCGCCACCGGCGAGCGCATTGGTGCCCGTGCCTGGGTGCGCTTCGAGC